>VXNK01000031.1 GCA_009840595.1 Rhodospirillaceae bacterium
CTCCCGACGGTCACTTGCCTTCCAAGACCTTCATCAGGCTGTCCTTCACGCCCTTGAAGCTCCCCCGCCGGATGGAGGGCGGCGCATGGGCTTCAAGGATTTCCATCTTCTCGGCAGGACACGTCCTGAGATAGTCTTCGGTGGTCCTGACGTCGGCATGGCCGAGCCACAGCGAGACCTTGCGCGGGTCTCCCCGACCGGCACGCAGGACGCTCATTGCCGTCGCGTGGCGCAGCACATGCGGGGTCACCCGCTTTCGCGCCAGCGACGGAGCCTCCAGGACCGCCGTGGCAACATGCCGGTCGAGAATGTAGGCAAAGCCGTCCGTGCTCAGCGCGCGTCCGCGGGCGCTCAGGAACAGGTAGCGGTTGTTGACCGGAGGCCGGACATCAAGCCACTCGTTCAGGGCGATCCGCGTTTCCTTCCAGAGCGGCAGTTCGCGCTCGCGCCGCCCCTTGCCCATGACGCGGACGGTCTCGAGCTGCGGACTCGACAGGCTGTCGAGCGTGAGCCCGGTCAGCTCCGACACCCGAAGCCCGGCCGCGAAGCACAGGTGCATCATTGCGCGGTCGCGCAGTCCTGCCAGTGTCCCGGTGTCCGGAGCATCCAGGATCGCCTGCATCTCCGTCCGGTCGAGCCAGTCGATCAGGGGCTTGTCGGTGCGCTTCTGCGGAATCGCGCGCACCTGCAACGCCAGATCGAGGCACTCCGGGACACGGTACTCCAGGTAGCGGAAGAAAGACTTTATCGCGGCGAGACGATTGTTGCGGGTGCTGACGCCGTTTCCGCGTTCGCTTTCCAGGAAGTCGAGGAAATCCAGAACGAGCGTGGCCGTAAGGTGCTCGATCTTCAGTGTGCAGGGACGGGTCTTGACCCGTTTGGCAGCGTAGGGGACGAGCACCCGGAAGCATTCCCTGTAGCTCTGCACGGTATGGCGGCTGAAGCGCCGCTCGACAGGAAGGTGCTCCAGCAGGAAGGCCGTGAGGTGGGGGGCAAGATCAGTCATCGGACCCTCCGCTCACGAATGCGCGCTCCGTGGCCTCGGCAATGCCTCTCATAAGGACAGGAGTCGCCTCCAGGTACCAGTAGGTGCTCGAGAACGCGGCATGTCCGAGGTAGGTTGAGAGCGCCAGCATGTGACGGCTTGGATCCACGTCAGGGGCGAGCCTCTCAAGCGACCGTACGGCGAAGCTGTGCCGCAGCGAGTGCGGTGTCGGTCCCCGTGACACGCCGGGTTTTCGGATTCCCGTTTGTTCAGCGAGCCTGCGGAAGGCCAGTTCCGCCCAACCGATGCTCGGAGGCCGTCCAGTCGTGATCACGAACAGGTGTGCGTCCGGGGTCCTTTCCTTGCGCCTTGCCGTCAGGTAACGGTCCAGTGCATCCCGCGCGGTCGGGTGCAGCGCCACCATCCGGGACTTGCCGAACTTGGTGTCGCGGATGATGAGACCGTCCGGGGTGATGTCGTTCAGGGTCAGGCTCAGGGCCTCGCTGATGCGCAGCCCGGTCACGGCAATGAGACCGAACAGGTAGTGCCAGGTCAGCGGAGCGATGGTGTCGGCGGGCGGCATGGCGAGCGCCGCCGTCAGCAGTTTCCGGATGTCCGGAACCGATATCAGATGCGGTCGCGCCCTGTGGCTGGACTGACGGCCCAAAGCGTCACGGGGCGGCACCTCGTGCCGGGGATCTTCAGCATGCAGCCAGCGGGCAAAGCGATGCACGTTGTGCAGGTTTTGGATTCGCAGGGGCTGCGACCCCGCTGTCAACGACCACTCGACGGCGGTTGCGGAACGAATGAATGTCTCGTCGCGGTCCTGCGCGAACCGCGCGAAGCTCAGCAACGGCCACCAGAAGTCTCGCGTGCATCGGTGGCCGAGCTTCCGCTTCATCGCGACGAAGCGCTCTACATGATCGGTGAGGGTGATGTTCTCTTTCATGCTTCCATCCCTCCGATCCAGGGTTGGGCGATCTCCTGCAGCATCACTGCATCGGTCTTGGCGTAGATCAGGGTGGTGTCCCGGGACGCATGCCGGAGCAGCGCCTGAATGACGTCGAGCGATGCGCCGGACCTGAGCAACGCGGTTGCCTGAGAGTGCCTGAACACATGCGCGCCGCGACCATTGTTGGCGGACGTGGTGATCCCGGCCCGGTCCAGCGCAGCCTGTGCAACACCACTGACGTTGTCCGAGCGGAGGAACGGCCGGCAGGGCGCGTTGACGCAGAAGAAGACCTTGTCCTCGTCCGTCTTGGGCCGCACCGAAGCGATGTAGGCATGAAGCGCGTCGCCAACGTCCTGGGGCAGAGGCAGGATCGTCTCCCGCCGCGATTTCCCCGAGACGCGGATCTCGGCCCTGTCCCAGTCGATATCGCCGAGGCGCAGGTCGACAACGTCCCCGGCCCGCAGCGCCAGCCGCGCCAGAAGAAGAAGGATCGCCCGGTCCCGCACCCCAACCGGGCTGTCGCTGCAGGACGCAATGGCGCGCTCGATATCGTCGGCCGGGATGTAGCGCGGCAGGGCCGACAACCGCCTCCGGGCCACCGTCGGCACCGCCGCGACCAGCGCGGCCGCGATGCAGCCTTCCGATGCCAGGAACCGCAGATACATGCGCATTGCGGTTGTCAGCGACTGGGCATGGGACGCTGTTCGGTGCTTGGTCGCCTCGAACAGAACCTGGCGGATCAGCGCGGCGTCATAGGCTGTGGGATCGTCTCCCAGGGCAGGCAGCGTGGCCGCGATCAGAAGGGCGTGCTGGCGTATGCTGTTCGCACTAATCCCGCGATGACGTTCAAGCCATTTGCAGAACCTTTCCAGAAGCTCGGGCAGCACCTCCTCTTCGGGCGTCGGCTCCAAGGGGCCAATCCGGCCGATTCCGGCGAGATGCACCAGGAACTTGCGGATTTCCCCTTCATAGTAGCCATGGGGCGAATTTGTCCTCAGGCCCTGGAACACCCCGGGGATCGTGCAGATGAACTCTCTGTTCCGGAAGCGGGCATGGGCCTCGGAATCCAGATCACGCAGCCGGATCCGCGAGAAGTGCAGCCACGTGATGAGGCTCGCGCCGCCGCGACGATGCAAGTTGATGGTTTGGGGGGCATAGCCATCGATGCGCAACCGCTCGAGAAACGCGTCGAGCAACTGGAGATTTTCGTCGAGTTCACCGGGGGTCTCGATTTTCCCTGCCCGCTCCAGAAAGCGCACGAACTCGATGAGAGTCACTGAAGCGCGACGCTTGGTCCAACGGCGAATCCCGGCTGGCGACGGCACTCGGTCGCGACACTCGCACTCGTGCCGGAGAAAGCGGACGATTGCCGTGGCATCGACCGCTTCGAGCGAAATGCCTTCAAGTGCCAGCCAGATCAGGAAATGGCGGGAGATGCCCCGATAGCGGCGGAACCGGCGCCCGACAATCTCTTCACCGCGACTGGTTTCTTCGATGAATGCAAGGACCAGTTGATCGAAACTGGCCAATGCGGTGGCAGTCAGCAGGGGCTCGCGGCCCGATTTTGCAGACATTTGTCGTTCTCCTGTTTCATGGAAAGGGAGAAACGACATTACCGGAGAAGCTGTGCGAAGCCCCCAAAC
>VXNK01000059.1 GCA_009840595.1 Rhodospirillaceae bacterium
TGAGTTGCGCGAGGGGATCAACGGCCATATCCGCGAGCGCCTGGTGCGCGAGGGCTGCATCGCGGGTCCGGCCCTGGAGACGCAACGGCTGGTCTCGAAGGGCTATACCAACGCCGAGAAGGCGCTCGCGTCGAACTACGCCCCCGGCGACGTGGTGGCATTCCACCGTTCCTACAAGCGTCTCGGGGTCGAAAAGGGCGACGAGTTGCGGGTCGAGCGTGTCGACCGCGCGAAGAGACTCGTCCATCTGGAGGGACGGGACGGCGCGACCGTTGCCTGGAAGCCGTCGGAAATCGGCGGGCGGAGGGGCGGCACGGAAGTCTATCGCGCCGAGACCGTCGAACTGCGCGCCGGCGACCGCATCCGCTGGACCCGCAACGACAAGGGTCTCGGGCTGGTCAACAGCGGCGGCGCCGAGGTCCTGAACGTCCGCAACGGCCGGGTGACCTTCGCACTGGAGGACGGGCGCAGGCTCACCCGCACCCCGGGCGACCCGCAGCTGCGCCATCTCGACCATGCCTGGGCCTCGACCGTGCACGCGTTTCAGGGCCGCACCGTCGACAACGTGATCGCCGCGATGGAGGCCAACCATCCGAGCCTGACCACGGCAAAGGCGTTCTACGTCGAGATCAGCCGCGCCCGGGACCGGGCGGAGCTGGTCACCGACGACGCCCAGGCGCTCAAGGAACGGCTGGAAGCGGTCACCGGCGAGCGTCTCTCGGCGCTCGAAGGCATCGGCGAGCGCGTCGAGCTGGAGCGCGAACGCGAGCATGACAGGGACGGTAAAGCGTCGCCGGAACGCGAACGGACGGGCCCGGCGACATCGACACCGCCCGCGCCAGAGCGGGAATTCGAGCCCGAAGCATCCCGGCAGAAGGCGCCGGAGCCCGAGCCGCCCGACAAAAGCAAAGGCGTCGAGATGGACATGGGGCTCTGAGCCGGGCCGGCCGGGGTCCGTTTCGAGCGGCTCCGGACTCGGCCCGCCTGGAGATGGCCATGCATTCTCGCGGCGTACTTGCTGAATCTGCGCCGGCAAGAACGGCCCGAAGGGGCATACAAGCGCTCCATTCCTCCGCCGGCAATACCGTCATCGATCGGACTGGCTCATCCGGAAGCTGGCCTCTCCCGCCGAAACCCCGTGAGATCCGCCAGGCACCGCTCCGTCCTGAGGAACGCGAGCGACGCCGGCAGGCTTCGATCGGGATTCCCGATCAGCCTCGCCCTGGTCTGCAGTTCGTTGCCCAGGGACACGTCGCCGACCAACAGCACGCCGCTGACGCCGCGCAGGTCGTCTCGCCAGGGTGCAGTCGGCGTTTCGTTCGTCGGATCCTTCGCGATCGCGCGCAATTCGTCACCGTCATTCCAGAAATAGTGACTGTGGCAGACCGACAGGGCAATCACGAGGATGCCGTCCCGGCCGGGGCCGTTCCTTCTCCACGCCTTCGCCTTGTTCGCCAGACTTGAGCCGATCGCATCCGAGGCGCCGCCCATTGCCGACCGTGCCGGTCCCCATACACGGCCGGCCGCGCTCCCGGAAGGGTCCGGGTCGAGATGACCGCGCAACGTCCAGCCACCGCAGCGAAACATCTCCCGAAGAGGCTGTCCCGCCGCGACGGACTGCTCTACTTGCTCGGCATTCGTGCGCTTCAGGAGGTCGATGAACGGTTTGGCGACCGCCCTCTTCGAGAACGTGCGGTCCAGATCGCCGTCGGCTTCCAGCCACAGATGCGCGTGCATGTGGACATCTTCTTCTTGAAGCGCCGCCCTGATCTTCTTCACCGCGTCGAATTCGTTCGCCGTGGCCCGGAGTTCTCCGGCATTTTTCTCGCCCTGTCCGCACACCGTGGCCTCGAGATAGAAGGCTTCGCGTCCGTGCATTGCCAGGAAGTCGGGCCTGTAGCGCCCGCCGGCGAGCGCCGGCTCCACGCAGACATCGTGTCCGCTGGCCGTCAGCAGCGCGAACATCTGCAGCTCGAAGTAAGCCTCGGTGAAGCGATCGGTCCTGTCGCTGCGCAGCCGCCCCCGGATGTCTGGCTGCTTCTCGGCAGGGAGTCGGCTGTACCAGTACTCGATCCAGTCGCGAATCGCCGCCGCTTCCGGGCGGCCTTCGCGTTCGAGGAACTGGTGTATCCTCTCCCGCTCGGTCGCGGGTCCGAGACGGACCGGCCTGGCGTCGAACACCTTGTTCATCCCGGTTTCTCTCGCGGATTGACGGCTGGTGGCGGTTTGCCGGCGATGATGGTGGCGGTGTTCGTCCGGTACTCCGGCAAAACATTCGCACTTGCGCCTGCTCCTGTACGCTAATCCATGGCGAAATCGTTCACGCCGGACCTTCCGCCATCGTCTCCCGCATCACCTCGCGGGCCTCGGCGACGAGCTCGTCGAGGTCGTCCCTGCGGCCGGCGTCGAGCAATTGCTCGCGGTTCAGGGTCGCCAGCACATAGACCATGCGCCACATGGTCTCGACGAGCGCGAGGTGTCCGGGCGACAGCACGGCCGGCGGCGGCGCGGAGATCCGCTCCTCGGCGGCGGCGAGCGCGCCCGACCGGGCGAACTCGCCGGCCGGAACACCCTGCCGCGCTGCGGCCTTCTCGATCAGTTGCCACTCGGAATCGGCGAAGCGGATGGAGTGCGAACGGCGCGCGTCGGCGCGGCCCTCGCCCTTCCCGGTCTTCGTTCGGGTGCCTTTCCGATCGTTGCGCGCCATCCCGAGTGCTCCCGATGAGCCGGTGCCAGGGGCGGCAGCCGGCAATAACCGTGAAGGACTTCCTCGCCGAAGGCTCAGGTTTCGACCGAATCCGTCCCTCTCCGCGGGCCTGCAGTTCCCCCCGATGAAGCGGTACCGCCCGGCCGCCGGTACCGGGATTGCCGGTCCGGAAGCGGCTTCGGCCGGGGCGGCGCGGCGAACACGGAGCGTGTTCGGGCGGTTACAATCCGCGTACAGAGCGTAATGCGCCGCAATGCGCTGTGCAACCGGGTGCCACCTATCGGTGCTTTCGACCGACAGGCGCCGCCTGGCCTGCGCCCGGCTACGACAATTCGGGGGTTCTCTGGAGCACCCGCTCGATCCGCGTCGCGCCCAGAGTCAATTGGCGGCGATTGTCGGCGCCTGACGGCACCAGGGTACGCCTGCCTACGCTATTCCCGGCCCCGCAGCCCGCTGCGTTCCGGTGTGAAAACCGAGGCCGCCCCTGCGGTCCAGAGGCCAAAGTCGTGCAGCGATGTTCATGGGGGAATCGTCGCCGGCTGACCCGGCGGACCGGAGCCGCCGCGGCGCTTTGAGCGGCGGGACGTGCGGACAGAGCCGCGGGCAGTCGTGCGCGGCACGCTGCGGGACGGGCTGCGCCGGCATCGGCGCAGGCGCCGATGCCGCTATGCGCAGACCGGCGCGCGGGGTAAGGTGCAGAGGTCGATGCAGCGATGCCCGATGTATCTGCATCGGCGCAAGGCACGGGCCGCACCGACGGACACGGCGCGGCCCGTGTCGGTCGTGCCGTCTCATGCGGCGCGCATGACCGGGATAC
>VXNK01000159.1 GCA_009840595.1 Rhodospirillaceae bacterium
CCCCAAAACGAAGGGAATCCCCAAGATTCACTCAATGACGGATTTGCTCTAGGCCATCCGCGCCAGTTCTTCGAGCAGGTAGCCGCGGAACAGCGGGTAGTTCTCGACCATCGGGAAATGCCCGATGCCCTTCATCACCGTGAAGCGGCAGCCGGGGATCGCGTCGGCCACTTCGCGCGTCATCGCCGGCGTCGCCGAATAGTCGTATTCGCCGGTCAGCAGCGAGACTTTGCAGCGGTTGGTGTCGATCCGCCCGATGTCCTCGCGCGCGTCCCAGTCCTCGCAGTAAAACCAGACGTCGCCCTTGTAGATGCCGGGGCCGGACTGGCTGTAGTACCACCAGTTCTCGCGGCAGCCTTCTTCCGGCGAGTCGGGGCCGTTGAGCCCGTAGGTGTAGCAGGCCGCGAGCTCGCCGCCGTGGATCGCCGGGTGGTGCAGGAAATCGTTGTCGCGCCCCTCGGCGAAGGCGGTGCTTTCGAGGCCGACGATGCCGGTGATCTCGTCCTGGTGGTCGGCGGCGACCTTGAGCACGATCGCCCCGCCCATCGAGCAGCCCATCACCACCGGGCGTTCGAGCCCGAGCGCGCGCCAGAAATCGCGGATCAGGCCGAGATAGACCTCCGTGGTCAGGCGGTATCTCTCCAGCCACCATTCGTCGGGCGGGTTCGAGCGGCCGTGGAAGGGCAGGTCGAAGGCGAGCACGCGAAACCGGCCGGTGACGTCCGCGTCGTTGAGGACGTGGCGGAACTGCCGGCTGTCGGCGCCCGCCGTATGGAGGCAGATCAGCGGCCGCCCCGCTCCCGCCTCCTCGTAGTAGATCCGGTAGCGGCGCCCGCCGCTTTCGAGGTTGAGATAACGGCCGACCACCGGCTCAAGATCGGCCATCGAGCGGCTCCATCGTCTTGAGAATGTTCATCATGCGGTGCAGGGCGCGGGCGTTCTGCATCGCGGCGAGGGAATCGCCGTCGATCCCGAAGTCCGGCACCCGCATCAGCATGGCGAAGAAATCGTGGTACAGCGGTTCCGGGTCGGGCCGGATGAACTTCGTCCAGACCCGCATCGGCGCGGAGATCGTGAACCGTGCCGGACGGTCGAAGCGCGGGTTGTGGACGATATCGACGATCCGCCCCCCGCGCACCGAGAGCAGCCAGGCATCGCCTTCGAAGGCGAGCTTGAAGTCGAGCGAGAACCAGTCGCCGATGACGGCCATCTCGGGGTCTTCGTTGACCCGCTGCCGGTAGCGCTCCATCCAGTCCGGTGTCGGTAATTCGGCCATCGCTTCTCCCCGGAACCCGACAGGCCCCGAAGGCCGGCCGTCGAGCCGCATACGCGCGGCATCGGGAATCGGGGCCAACGTGGACGATGTCCGGCAGGGATTCAAGAGGCAACGGACCGGCGGGGATGAAGATATACAATGAATTGCAACAACTTACCCCGAACGGATTGCTGAACGTCGAACGGCCGGCAGGCCGTCAACATCGCCGCAGCGCATTTACATTCGGACAATTGAATATATAGAACGCTGCCATGAACATCCGTTTCCTCACCGGCCGGTTCGCCGTTGCCGACGGCGCGCCGGACGCCGCCCAAATCGCCGAATTCAAGGCGCAGGGCTTCGGCGCCGTCGTCAGCCTGCGCATGGCCGGGGAGCGCGGCGAGACGCTGCCGCCGGAGCGCGAAGGCGCCGCGGTCGAGGCCGCCGGCATGGCGTGGCTGCACTTTCCGCTCGCGCCGCCCCGGGTCGGCGACGTCGAGACGACCGACGACCTCAGCCGCAGGATGCAGGAGCTGCCGGCGCCGATCCTGATCCACTGCGCGTCGGGCGCCCGGGCCGCCGCCATGGCGCTGGCGGTCTGCACGGTCGGCGAGCGGTGGGAACCGGATACGGCGGCCCGGAAAGCGGCCGAAGCCGGGCTCGCGATAGCACCGGAACTCGCGCCGAAAGTGGCGGCCTACGTCCAGGCGAAACAGGCCTGAATTCGTACCGGAGCCGGGCGCCCGCAGACGGGCGGACAGGCGCCGCCGGTTGCGTGAACGGGGCCGTTACACCACATCATGTTGTTGTAACCTTGCCCGCCGCATGCTAAATTTTGTGGTGTTTTTCGCTCCGGACCCGATCCGCCGCCCCGCAGTCCCGACACAGCGTCCGGCATTGCCGGTTTTCCGCCGTTTTCGCCGCCGGGAACCGCCCCAGCACCCCTCGATCTAGAGAGTTCGCACCGCCTTGGCTGAGCCGACGACGCCCGAACGCGATATCGCGCCGATTTCCATCGAAGAGGAGATGAAGCGCTCCTACCTCGATTACGCCATGAGCGTGATCGTGGCCCGGGCGATTCCGGACGTGCGCGACGGCCTGAAGCCGGTCCACCGGCGCATCCTCTACGCCATGCGCGAGGGCGGCTACGCCAGCGACAGGCCCTACCGCAAATCGGCCCTGATCGTCGGCGACGTGATGGGCAAATACCACCCCCACGGCGACCAGGCGATCTACGACGCGCTGGTGCGCATGGCGCAGCCCTTCTCCATGCGCCTGCCGCTGATCGACGGCCAGGGCAATTTCGGCTCGATGGACAGCGACCCGCCGGCGGCCATGCGCTATACCGAGGCGCGGCTCGCGAAGGCGGCGGAATCGCTGCTCGACGATATCGACCGCAACACGGTCGACTTCCAGGACAATTACGACGAATCGCGGCGCGAGCCGGTCGTCCTGCCGGCGCGCTACCCCAACCTGCTGGTCAACGGCGCCGGCGGCATCGCGGTCGGCATGGCGACCAACATCCCGCCGCACAATCTGGGCGAGGTGATCGACGCCTGCCTGGCCCTGATCGCCGAGCCCGACGCCGCGCTCGAAGACATCATGGAGCTGCTGCCGGGGCCGGATTTCCCGACCGGCGCCCTGATCATGGGCCGGGCCGGCATCCACGAGGCCTACCGCACCGGCCGCGGCGCCGTCGTCATGCGCGCCCGCCATACGGTGGAGCCGGGCCGCAACGGGCGCGAGAACCTGGTGTTCACCGAAGTTCCCTACCAGGTGAACAAGGAGCGCGTGCTGGAAAAGATCGGCGAACTGGCCCGTTCCAAGCAGATCGAAGGCATCGCCGGCGCCAACGACGAATCCGACCGGGAAGGCGTGCGCCTGGTGGTCGAGGTCAAGCGCGACGCCGATCCGGAGGTCGTGCTCAACCAGCTCTTCCGCTTCACCCAGCTCCAGACCAGCTTCGGCGTCAACATGCTCGCGCTCAACGGCGGCCGGCCGGAGCAGATGGGGCTGCTCGACGTGCTGAAGGCCTTTCTGGCCTTCCGCGAGCAGACCGTCGTCCGGCGCACCGCCTTCCTGCTCGAGGAGGCGCGCGGCAAGGCGCACACGCTGGCCGGACTCGCCGTCGCGGTCGTCAATATCGATGCGGTCGTGGCGCTGATCCGCCCCAGGGGCTTATACACAAAGGACCCGGCC
>VXNK01000099.1 GCA_009840595.1 Rhodospirillaceae bacterium
TTTTTTTTTAATTTTTCCTCTATATTTTTTTTTTGTGTTTATAAATAATTTTTTTTTTTTTTGTTGTGTTGTGGGGGGGGCGGGGGGGGGGGGGCCCGCCCGCCCTTTTTCTGTTTCGAGCTTCGATATGCCGGCGACCTCCCTGATCCTCGATCGCTTCGAGGCGGGCTTCGAGCGGGTCAACCGCGTTCTCGCGGGTCTGGTGGCGCTGTCCATCGGCGTCTTTGCACTTCTGATTCCCTTCGATCTGTTCCTGCGCAAGGTCGGCTGGGGCAACCTGCCCTGGCTGCACGAGGGCGCCGAATACGGCCTCTATGTCGGCGTCTTCCTGTCGGCGGCCTGGGTGCTCAACAAGGGCTCCCATGTCCGGGTCGACATCGTCATCGCCGCCCTGCCGCGCCGTGTCGCCCTGCGGCTGGAGAGGCTGTTGGATATCGGCGGCGCGCTGCTTTGCCTCGTGCTGTGCTATTTCGGCGCCGCCGGCATGATCGGCGAGTACGAGTTCGGCACCCTGCCGGACAAGGACCTGCGCATTCCCAACTGGTACATGCTGCTGGTCTTCGCCGTTTCCTTCGCCCTGCTCGCCATCGAATTCCTGCTGCGCTACCGCCGTGCCGGCAGGGAAGGGGTGGCGGCATCCTCCGAAGCGGGCTTCTGAGCGATGGAATGGTATTTCGCCATGATCCTGATGCTGGGGATCGTGTGCGCGTTCCTGTTCCTCGGCATGCCCGTGGCGTTCGCCTTCATGGCGGCGAACCTGTTCGGCACGGCCTTGTTCATCGGCGACTTCGCGCAGACCGGCGACTGGACGGTTGCAGCGATCGCGCTGGAAAGCATGCCGATGGAATTCCATCTGGCGGTGAACTATGCGCTCACGCCGATCGCCCTGTTCCTGCTGATGGGCGAGATCCTGTTGCAGACCGGCGTCGCCTTCAAGGCCATCGGCGCGATCGACCGGCTGATCGCCCGCGTGCCCGGCCGGCTTTCCGTCGTCTCGATCGTCGGCGGCACCATCTTTTCCTCGCTCTCCGGCTCGACCATCGCCAACACCGCGATCCTGGGCAACGTCCTGCTGCCGGACATGGTGAACCGCGGCTACAAGCCGTCGATCTCCATGGGACCGATCATGGCAGTCGGCGGCATCGCCATGCTGATCCCGCCCTCGGCGCTGGCCGTGCTGCTCGCCAGCATTGCCGAGCAGTCCGTCGCGCTGCTGCTGGTCGCCGGCATCGTGCCGGGAATCCTGATGGCGGCTCTGTTCTTCGCCTATGTCATCGGCCGCTGCATCCTCGATCCGACTCTCGCGCCGGGCTACGACCCGGACCACAGCCATCTCGACGTGCCGCTCACCGTTACGATCAACGGCCGCGGCAGGCCGCTCTGGTCGGGGACCTATGACGGTCCGGCCCTTCGGACGGTCAACCGCTTCCTGCCTTTCGCCCTCTACATCTTTCCGCTGTTCTCCATTTTCGTGGTGGTGGTCGGCAGCATCTTTCTCGATATCGCCTCGCCGACCGAGGCGGCGGCGCTGGGCTGCATCGCCGCGCTGGCCGCCTGCTACTTCTTCCGCCTGTTCAGGAAGAGGATCACCGTCACCGGTGTGGAAGGCGCGGATTTCGACTGGCGCGCGGTCGCCAAGGCGCTGGTCGAAACCGCCAAGATCAACACGATGATCCTGTTCATCATCGCCGGCTCGCTGGTCTTCGCCCAGTCGCTGGCGGTATCCGGCGCGACCGAGGGCCTGCTCGAGAGCCTGTCGGGTCTGCAGCTTACGCCGCTCACCGTCGTCATCATGATGATGGTCGTGCTGCTCTTCCTCGGCGCCTTCATGGACCAGGTGAGCATGCTGCTGCTCACCCTGCCGTTCTTCCTGCTTGGCGCGACCTCGCTTCAGGCGACCTACGGGATCGATCCGATCTGGCTGATGGTGCTGATCCTGATCACCATGGAGATCAGCCTGCTGACGCCGCCCTTCGGGCTCCTGCTCTACGTCATGAAGGGCGTGGCGCCGTTCGAAGTTACCATCGGAGCGGTCATCCGCTCGGCGCTGCCCTTCATCCTGATCGAGCTTCTGGTCTTGATCCTGCTGATCTTTGTGCCTGACGTGGCGACCTGGCTGCCCAGACAGATCGGGTGAGTCGTCCCGGTTCCCGGCGGCCCGGGGACGCTACGTTTCGGGACGCTGCGATTCCGGCCCCGTCCGGCCGGACAGGCGCCGGCGAAAGATCGTCGGCATGACGAGCACGACCAAGGTGATCCGGACGACGTGATGGGCGGCGACGAAGGCCGCCTCGACGCCGAGGGCGAGGGCGATCAGGCTCATCTCGGCCAGCCCGCCGGGCGCAAGCGCCAGCACAAGCGCCGGGATCGATGCATCCACGAAAGCCGCCGCGGCGGCCGCCAGCAGGACGGTCAGTGCGATCATGATCGCGACCGACCCGAGCGAATGGAGAACCACGCGCAGGACGCGCCGGATCGGCACGCCGGCAAAGCGGGCGCCCAGCGTCGAGCCGACGACGACCTGCGCGGCGGCGACCAGCGGGCCGGGCGGGGCGATGGTGCTCGCGCCGACCAGGTGGAGCAGGGCGCTGACGATCATCGGGCCGGTCAGCGCCGCAGCGGGAATTTTGAGGGCCTTTGCGCCGAAAAATCCGACAATTCCACCGGCGGTCAGGATCGCGGCTTCGTCCAGGGGGATGTCGCCGAAGGCGGCGCCGAGCGGCGCCCGGCTGCCCTGGTCGTACAGGCCCAGGGCGACGAAGCCGAAGGGCACGATCAGCACCGTTACCAGCACCCGGGAGGCGTGGACCAGGGCAACCGAGAGATAGTCGCCGCGCATCTCCTGGGCCACCAGCACCATTTCGTTGAGACCGCCGGGCGTGGCGGAACAATAGGCGGTGACCGGGCCGTGCCCGAGCCGCCGGAAATAGACGAAGAGCACGGCGGTGCTGGCGCCGACATAGACCAGCAGCGCGATTGCGGAGGCCCACCATTCGGGGATGCGCGCGGCCATCTCGGGCGTGAACTGGGCGCCCAGCATGACGCCGATAATCGCGATCAGCGGCTGGCGCACCCTGTAGGAGGCGATCATCGGAAGGCCGGCGAGCGCGCCGGCGGTGCAGAACACCAGCGCGCCGATCATCCAGGCGAGCGGCATGTTCGCCAGATCGAAGAGCCATCCGCCGACGGCGCCGACGGCAAAGGTTGTCGACAGGCGGAAGGCCCAGGTCCGGCGCGGCAGGGCGGCCGCCGTGGCCGGCCCCTCCGCCTTGGCGCCGGTCACGGCAGGAACTGCTCGCGCAGAATGCGCTCTTCCAGGTCGTGTTCGGGATCGAACAGCAGGGAGAGCGTCATGTCGGCAGCCTGCCGGACGGTGACGCTTGCCACGTCGCGCACCTCGGTCGAGTCGGCGGCCGCGCTGACCGGGCGCTTCGACGGTTCGAGAATCTCGATGGTTACGGATGCCGTATCGGGCAGCAACGCGCCGCGCCAGCGCCGCGGGCGGAAGGCGCTGATCGGGGTCAGGGCGAGGAGCCGGGCGCCGATGGGAACGATCGGGCCCTGCGCCGACAGGTTGTAGGCCGTACTGCCCGCCGGTGTCGCGACTAGGACCCCGTCGCAGACCAGTTCCGCCAGGCGCTCGACGCCGTCGATCAGGATGCGCAGCTTTGCGGTCTGGTGGGTCTCGCGGAGCAGCGATACGTCGTTGATCGCGACCGCTTCGACCGTCCGCCCCTCGACGCGCCGCGCCTGCATCAGGAGGGGATGGATGTCGACGCGCTGGGCCGCTGCCAGCCGTTCCGCCAGATCCTCGGGCTCGTATTCGTTCATCAGGAAGCCGACGCTGCCCAGATTCATGCCGTAAACCGCGACGTCGCGGTCCAGGGTGGCGCGCAGGGTTTCGAGCATGAAACCGTCTCCGCCCAGAACGACGAGACGGTCCGCTTCCGCTGCCGGGACGGTCGGATACCGGGCGGTCAGGCCGGCCAGCGCCGACTGCGCTTCGGGCGTGTCGGCGGCGACGATCGAGAAAGGCGGAACGGCCATCGGCTGTGCCTGTCGGTTTCCGGCGGATGCGGATTCCGCAGCGGAATCCGGCGTTCGCTACAACACATGGCCAAAATGCCCGCCGCCGTCAAACGACGCTTCGCGTACCTTGCGGGCGGAGCATGGCCGGACGGGATCGGCTCGAGGGCCGGCTCAGGGGTCGCCGGCTGCGGTCGTCCTTTCGCGCCGCCGGCGCTGGCGGTTGGCGAGCGCGATGCCGATCATCGCGACGGCCATGATCGCGAGCAGGCCGGCCGAATAGGGGCGCTCGACGAAGATCGCCATGTCCCCGGCGGCGGTACCGAGGGCCTGGCGCAGCCGCGCCTCGAAAATCGGGCCGAGCACGAGGCCGAGCACGATCGGCACGACCGGGATGTTGTGGCGCTTGAGGATGAAGCCGATCAGGCCGAAGACCAGCGCCATCAGCGGATGGACGATGTTGTAGCTCGCCGTGTAGGTGCCGACGAGGGTCAGCGCGAGGATGACGACGCCGATGAATTTCGTGTTCACCCGCGACAGGGCCACGATCAGCCGGGTCGCGAACAGCAGGAAAATCAGGATCACGATATTCATCGCCAGCAGGGACAGATAGAGGCCGGAGATGAATTCCGGGCGGGTGGCGAACAATTCCGGCCCCGGGATCACGTTGTGGACCATGAAGACCGACAGCATCATCGCGGTCAGCGCCTCGCCGGGGATGCCGAGCGCCAGCAGGGGCACCAGCGCAGCGGCCGGCACGGCGTTGTTGGCGGCTTCCGAGGCGATCAGGCCTTCCGGCGCGCCCTTGCCGAACAGGTCCGGCGTCTTCGAGGTCTTCTGCGCCAGGGTATAGCTGAAGAACTGGGCGAGGAATTCGCCGACTCCCGGCAGGATTCCCATGAAGACGCCGAAGCCGGACGAGGAGAACAGTGTCTTGGGATAGCGGAAGGCCTCGGCAAGGCCCTGGAAGAAGCGGCCGGTCAGGCGGGGCGGCTCGCCGGCCTGGTCGTCCTCCAGCAGCAGGACGAAGGCCTGGGACATGGCGAACAGGCCGAGGACCACCGGAATCAGCGGCACGCCGCCCTGGAGCCAGACCTGGCCGAAGGTGAAGCGCTGGGTGTTGAACGCCGTTTCCAGCCCGACGCTGGCGAGGAACAGGCCGAAGGCGAGCGTCATCGCCGCCGCCAGTACCCGGCCGCGATGGGCGACGACGACCAGCACCATCGCCATCAGCGCCGCCATGGCGAATTCCGCCGAGCCGAAGTTCGAGGCGATGTCCGCCAGCGGCTGCGCCATCGCGATCAGCACGACCACGCTGACGATGCCGCCGACGAAGCTGGAACTGTAGGCGAGCGACAGGGCGCGGCGCGCCTGGCCGGCCAAGGTCATCGGATAGCCGTCGTAAGTCGTCAGCACGTTGACCGGCGTGCCGGGCGTGTTGATCAGGATCGCCGGGATGGCGCCGCCGTACCAGGCGCCGGAATAGATGCCGAGCAGCAGGGTGAGCGCGGTCAGCGGGTCCATCGCGTAGGTCGCCGGCAGCAGGACGGCGATGGCGACCGCCGGCCCCAGGCCCGGAATCGCGCCGATGACGACGCCGCTGATCGCCCCGGCGAAGAGCGCGATGAGGACATGCCATTGGCCGAGCTGGCTCAGTCCGGCAAGGATTGCGTCCATCGGTCCGCCCGGTTCCGGTCAGAAATACCGCTGGAGAAACACGGCGACGCTCTTGGGCAGCAGGTCGTAAAGGTCGGCCGGCGGCACCCAGATTTCGAGGCCGAGGCGGAACAGCAACGTCATGGCGAAGGTAATGCCCAGCGCCGCCAGCAGCCATTTCGGCTGCCGCAGGCCGACGCGCAGACTGAGACAGGCAATGAACAGGAAGGTCGAAAGACCGTAGCCGATCAGCCCGAGCAGCAGGATATAGGCGACATACCAGGCGAAGAATTCGGCCGATTTCAGCCAAATCCACGCTTCGCCCGCCAGGGCGGCGCCGGACATCTTTTCCCTGGCAAACTCTCCGTTCCGCCAGAGCGCCACGACGTAGATCAGGGAAGCCGCGCCAAGCAGGCCGAGAGTCAGGAGCGGCATCAGCCAGGGCTGGGTGAACCAGCCCTCGTCGCCCGGCGATGTGCCGGTCTGGTAGGGCATCAGCGCGAGCCCGCCGACGCCGAAGACGAGAAAGAACAGCGCCACGACCGCCCGGCCGGGCACGCCTTCCTGCGCGGAGTCTTCGTCAAACGCGGACATCGTTCGATCGGGCAGCCTGTCGGGCCTCCGGCTTCGCCCTGCGGGATACGCAGGCAACCGCTGCGATTGCCGAAGCGGCGCCGGGACCGGGTGTTCCCGAACTCATGGATGGTGTGAAAGGCGTCGGGAAATGCGCCGGCCGGTCCCCGCCGGTCCGGTGGCGGGGGCCGGTCCGGCAATGGACGCTATTTCTTCAGGTCGCCCATTTCCTTGAGCATGCCGCGCACGATCTCGAAATCGCGGTCGATCTGCTTCTTCGATTCGGCCGGGCCCTTCCAGTAGATGATCGCGCCGGTCGTCTTGGCGACCTTCTTGGTGGCCTCGCTGGTAAGCGCCTTCTTCGCCGAAGCTTCGATCTTGTCCTTGACGTCCTGCGGCGTGCCCTTCGGCACGAACAGGCCGTTCCACAGCAGCGGCAGCTCGCGGCCCTTCACCTGCTCGGCGAGCGTCGGCACGTTCGGCAGGATCGAGATGCGGTTATCCGCGAACGCGGCCAGGACCTTGATGTCCTTGAGGCACGGCAGCACAAGCTGGGCCGTCGTGTTGATCACGTCCGCGTCCTTGGCCTTGAGCGTCGCGCAGGTCAGCTCGTCGAAGGCCGCGTTGGACCCGAAGGAGAAGCCCATCTGCTTGGCGGCCAGGATGGTCGCCCGCGTCGGGATCAGCCCGTAGCCGAAATGGCCCAGCCGCACCTTGTTCTTCTTCGCATGGGCGGCGAGTTCGGCGATGTTGCCGTAGGGCGCATCGCCCCGGGCCGCCAGCAGGAAGGGATAGGTCACGAAGATGCCGACCGGGTCGAAGGTGTCGCGCTTCCACGGCGCGTTGCCCATCAGGACATGGACCGTCGGAATGCCGATCACGAAGCTGCCGACGGTATAGCCGTCGGGCTTGGCGCGCGCGACCGTCGAGGCGCCGACCACGCCGCCGCCGCCGGGCCGGTTCACCACCGCGGCCGGGACGCCGTAGTCCTTGGTCATCTGTTTGGCGATCAGCCGGGTCAGCACGTCTTCCAGGTCGCCGGGCGGCCAGGGCACGACGAACTGGATCGGACGTTCCGGATAGGCAGCCTGAACCGGCGCCGCGGCGATGCCGAGGGCGGCCAGCGCCGTAAGGGTGGCAGCGAACACGTTCTTCATGGGTCTCCTCCCGTTCTGATAAGGCGCGCAACATCGGGCGAAAATCGAGGCGGTGCAAGGAAAAATCCGCGCCGCGGCCGGCAGCGGGCCGCGCCTCAGGGTCTGAAACGCAGGAAGCAGAAGCGCGCCCTGCCGTAGCTGCGGCTGTCCAGCGTCTCGAAGCCGGCCGGCGATTCGGGAGCCGGCGATTTGGCGGCGCTTTCCGCCACGCAGAGCGCGCCGGGGGCCAGCCAGCCCGCCGCGGCCAGGGCCGGCAGGGCGGCGGTGATCGTATTCCCGGCATAGGGCGGGTCGAGAAAGACGAGCGTGCAGGGGGCGGCGGCGCGCGGCGGGTCCGTCGCGTCGGCCCGGAGGACCATTGCGCGGTCGGCGACGCCGAGGGCGGCGGTGTTGGTGCGGACGCAGGCAATGGCGTCGTCGTCGTCGTCGATGAAGACGGCCTGCGCCGCGTCGCGCGACAGGGCTTCGAGCCCCAGGGCGCCGGTACCGCAGAAGGCGTCGAGAACGGACGCGCCGGCGACGTTTGAGGTGCCGTCGTCCGAAAACGCGCCATGGTCCAGGCGGTTGAACAGGGCCTCGCGCGCCCGGTCGGCGGTCGGGCGGACCGCGCCGCCCGGCGGCGCGGCGAGGCGCCTGCCCTTAAGGCTGCCGCCGACGATGCGCATGGCTTGCCGGTTTTTCCCGGTGCGGCGGCCGGCGGGCCGGGTGCGGCCGTTCCGGCTCCCCGGAAAAGCCGGACCAGTGCGACAGCTGCTGACGCAGCACCCGCTCCGGCACCCGCTCGACCGCGCCGGCCGCCAGCTTGCCGAGCTGGAACGGCCCGTACGCCGTGCGGATCAGCCGGTTCGCCGTCAACCCCAGATGGGCGCACAGCTTGCGGATTTCCCGGTTCTTGCCTTCCCGGATACTCATGGTGAGCCAGGCGTTCGCACCCCCGGACTGGCCGGGCTGCCGGTCGAGCCGGGCCTGCACCGGCCCGTAGCGGACGCCGTCGACGGTGACGCCTTCGGCCAGCCGGGCCAGCGCGGCCTCGTCCGGCCGGCCCTTGACCCGGACCCGGTAGCGCCGGGTCCAGCCCGTCGAGGGGAGTTCGAGAAAACGGGCGAGGTCGCCGTCGTTGGTCAGCAGCAGCAGGCCCTCGGTCGTCAGGTCGAGCCGGCCGACGGTCATCACCCGGGGCAGATCCGGCGGCAGCCGGTCAAAAACGGTCGGCCGGCCCTGCGGATCGCGGTTCGTCGTCACCAGGCCGGCCGGCTTGTGATAGCGCCACAGGGCCGGCGGTTCTTTGGCCTTCAGAGGCCGGCCGTCGACGGTAACGCGGTGGTGGGGCAGCACGGCGAAGGCGGGCGTGTCGAGCACGCGGCCGTCCACCGAAACGCGCCCGGCGGCGATCCAGCGCTCGGCCTCGCGGCGCGAGCACAGGCCGGCCCGCGCGATGCGCTTGGCGATGCGCTCGCCCTTCGGGTCGCCGTCGTCTCCTTCGCTCATGGCCGAGGGCTCTCACAGGCCGGGCTCCGGGGCAAGACCCGGTTCCCGGACAGGCCGCCTTGCCGAAGCGCGGCCGGGCGGTTACTTCCGGGTCCATGGACGGCATCGCGCCCGCACGGCAGGACGAACCTGCGCCGCCACCGATCCCGGCAGGGAACGGGGCCGGGCCGTTGTCCCTCGTCGGCGCCGACATGGCCGGCATCGGCGAAGCGGTACGCGCGCTCGGCGAGCCGGCGTTCCGCGCGAAGCAGTTGCGGCACTGGATCTATCACCGCGGCGCGCGCAGCTTTGAGGAGATGACCAGCATCTCCAGGGCGGCGCGGGCGAAACTCGCCGAACGGTATACGCTCGACCGCCCGGTGCCGGCCGAAGCCCAGGTCTCGGCCGACGGCACGCGCAAATGGCTGTTGCGCTTCCCGGACGCCGCCGAGGCGGAGATGGTCTTCATCCCGGAGGAGGACCGCGGCACCCTGTGTATCTCCTCCCAGGTCGGCTGCACGCTCAACTGCCGCTTCTGCCACACCGGCACCCAGCCCTGGGTGCGCAACCTCGGCGCCGGCGAGATCGTCGGCCAGCTCATGCTGGCGCGCGACGCGCTGGACGACTGGCCCTCCGCCCGGCTCGACCGGCGCATCACCAACGTCGTCCTGATGGGCATGGGCGAGCCGCTCTACAACTACGACAACGTCGCCCGGGCCGTGCGTATCATGATCGACGGCGACGGCATCGCCATCTCGCGCCGCAAGCTGACGCTTTCGACCGCCGGCGTCGTGCCGGTCATGCGGCAATGCGGCGAGGAACTGGGCGTCAACCTCGCCGTCTCGCTCCATGCCGTGACCGACGCCATCCGCGACGAAATCGTGCCGTTGAACCGGCGCTGGCCGATCGCGGAGCTGCTCGACGCCTGCCGCACCTACGGCGGCGTCAACAACGCAAGGCGCATCACTTTCGAGTATGTCATGCTCAGGGGCGTCAACGACAGCGACGCCGACGCGCGCGAACTGGTCCGGCTGCTGAAGGACATCCCGGCCAAGATCAATCTGATCCCGTTCAACCCGTGGCCGGGCGCGCCCTATGAATGCTCCAGCCAGAACCGCATTCGCGCCTTCATGACGATCTGCCTCGACGGCGGCCTGACCTGCACCGTGCGCACCCCGCGCGGCCGGGACATCATGGCCGCCTGCGGCCAGCTCAAGAGCGCCAGCGAGCGGAAGCGGGCGGGCGCGCGGGTGTAGCGGAGTTCGCGCGCCGGCCGTATCAGCTTCCTTGCGTGCCGAGCGCGCGCGCGACAGCGTCCGGATTGCTATCGATGACGGTCAACAAGACCCGGGCCGCGCGATCCGGAACGCGACGGCCCTGTTCCCAATCCTGCAACGCGCGCGCGTCCAGGCCGAAACGATCCGCGAAACTCTGCCGGCTCAGCTTCAATCGTTTGCGGAGCGCAACAATTCGTTCGGCGGCAGGATCGTCGACAATTCGGCAGGGAAGAACTGTCTCGCCCTGCACATGGGAAAGAACTTCATCCAGTGCCGCTTCGATCTCGCGCCCGATTTCGGTTCGTTTCGTTGTCATTGCCGCCTCATCTCACTCTTGATTGCGGCGACCATGCGCGAGAGGGCCCTGGTGTCCGCCGGGGAAAGGTCTTCACGATCCGCTTTGGCGTAGGCGGTAAGCAGGTAAATGGCGCCGGGGTCCGCATGGTAAAAGTAGATTGTGCGAACGCCGCCACGCTTGCCCCGGCCGGATCCCGACCAGCGCATCTTCCTGATGCCGCCTGTTCCCCGAATAATCGGCGCTGCATCCGGCGCTGCCACAATCGATGCCTCCATTTCCTTCCGGGATTCTTCCGAAAGCAGCTTCCGAACGGCACGCTCATAGGTGCGAGTAAAGTAAAGCTGCATCAATCGTGAATATGCGGCACTGCCGCACAAAAATCAACCAATGTTGCGACTGACAATGACCCGTCGCCGAGCAGTGTTTCGTTTCGGCCGGTTCCCGGTCGGAGTATCGGCGCCGTTCGGAGCATCCCTTACAACCCCATCTGCCGTACCGCCAGGTCGCGCATGATTTCCTCGGAGCCGCCGCCGATGGCGACGACCTTGACCTCGCGATACATGCGCTCGACCAGGTTGCCGCGCAGATAGCCGGCGCCGCCGAAGATCTGCATGGCCTCGCTGCACACGAATTCCAGCGCCTTGGTCGAATAGAACTTGGCCTTGGAGATTTCCGCCACCGGCATCCGGTCCTCGTTGACCGACCAGCAGATCCAGTTCAGCAGGGCCTCGACGGCGTCGATCCGGGCCGACATGTCGGCCAGCTTGTGCCGGATGACCTGGTGTTCGATCAGGCGTTTGCCGAAGGTCCGGCGCTGCCGGGCGTAGTCGACGCATTCGTCGAAGCAGGCCTGCATCATGCCGAGGGCCTGGGCGACCAGGCCGACGCGCTCCAGGTTGAAATTCTCCATGATCGCGATGAAGCCGCGATTCTCCTCGCCCATCAGGTTTTCCGCCGGCACCCGGCATTCGTCGAAATAGAGCGTCGCCTGGTCGGAGCACCACCAGCCCATCTTGCGGTCGAGCGGCGTGCGGCTGAAATTCTCCGTGTCGGCCTCGACGAAGAACAGCGATATGCCCGCCAGGCCCTCGCCGCCGGTGCGCGCCGCGACGACGAAATAGTCGCTCGTCATGCCCCCGGTGATGAAGGTCTTGCTGCCCTTGATGACGAAGTGGTTGCCATCCTTCCAGGCCCGGGTCTGGAGGTTGGCGACGTCGGAGCCGCATCCGGGCTCGGTGATGCAGAGCGACGAGCCCTTGCGGCCGGAGACGATTTCCGGCAGGGCGCGCGCCTTGATCTCCTCCGAGGCGAGGCTATGGATCGGCGCCGTCGAGATATTGCGCCCGCCGACCGCCGCGCCGACCCCGGTGGCGCCGCACTTCGCCAGCTCGACGGCGCCGTCCTTGCGCATGAAGCAGTCGTCGAAGCCGAGCCCGCCGTACCTCTCGTCGATGCCGAAGCCGAAAAAGCCGAGCGCGCCGAGCTTCTCGTGGATGTCCCACGGGATCGCCCCGGCCTCGTCCCATGCGTCGACATGGGGCCTGATCTCCGCCGCCACGAACTTCGCGATCGTCTCGCGATACGCGGCGCGCTCCGGGGTGTCGAACGGGTTCTTCATCGGCGGGGTTTCCGGCGACCGGGACGCCGACGCAGCGCGGCGGGTTCGGCGCCGCCTACTGCCGTGTCCGCCAGCTGTCGGCGTAGTCTTCGCGCACCGCGGCCGAGTAGGGCACCTTGGCGACGCGGACGCGGATTTCGGTCTGCTCGTGTCGCTCGACGGTGGTCTTGGCCGTGCCGCCGTTCTCCTCGCCCCACACCAGCGTCAGGATCTCGTTCTCCGCGATGTCCGGTTCGACGAAGCCGAGGGAGAGCTGGGCGCGCTCGTTGTAGGAATAGCCGGCGAACATCGACATGCCGACGATCCGGCCGTCCTTCAGCACCTTGTCGGCGCTGGTCGAGGCATAGTTGGAAATCGGGATGTCGATCGTCTTGAAGTTCGGCCGGCCGGGGTCGAGGTGGGAGGCATGGACCCGCGCGACGTCCTCCGGGTTCCACTCGAAGGTCACCTTGCGGCGGTGCGGGCCGCCGCGGATCTTCTCCAGCGCCGCCCGGCCGACGAAATCGCGGTCGAACCTGACGTAGAAGCCGTAGCCCAGGTCGTAGGGCGTGCAGTAATAGTCCTCGATATCGTCCGAGACGAAGGAGCCGCCGATCGAGCCCGTCGCCTCGTAGCAGTTCGCCGGCATCCATCGCCGGTACGCCGCCTCGGTTTCGCCGCCGGTGTAGATCGCCGGGAGCGGCGAGGGAATCCAGCCCGATTCGAGCGTGTTCGAGGCATAGGCGCGGCTGCCGACCTGGGTGAGGCCGAGGCCTTCGCCCGCCTCGATCAGCGCGGCCCGGACCTCCTCGCCCTCCTCGTAGGGCCCCCAGAGCTCGAGCCCCGGCGTGCCCGCCATGCCGTGGCGCAGCGCCTTGACCCGCCGCCCGCCGACATTGATCCGGTCCATGTGGAAGAATTTGATATCCGGCACCGGGCCGCCGTTCGCCCGGTTCAGCACTTCCGGCGCGTTCGGCCCCTGGACCTGGAAGCGGTAGTGCCGCCGCGTCACCGGCCTGCCCATCGGGCGCGCCGGCGAGCGGTCGTCCCGGCCGATGACGACGTCGTAGCCGCCGGTCTCGGCGTGGAACTGGAGCCAGGTGACGCTCGGCGCCCGGCCGACCAGGTTGAAGCGCATCGAGTCGTCGCGGAAGCCGATCACGTCGCCGACGACATGGCCGCTGCTGGAGACCGGGACGACATGCTTGGCCCGGCCGACCGGCCAGTTGGCGACCGAGTTTATGATCGTGTCGCTCAGGAGCCGTTCGGCGTCCGGGCCTTCGATCGACAGTTCGGCCATGTGGTGCGACTGGTCGAACAGCACCGCCGCCTCGCGCCAGGCCCGCTGCTCGTCGCGCCAGTTGGTGAATTCCGGCGCGACGACCGGATAGACATAGGCGCCGATCCGGCTGTTGCGCAGGTGATCGACGATATTGCCGGCATTGTCGAGCACGTCCTGGAGCGATGTGGCGGTCATGGTTATTCCCCGTCCGGGTCTTGTTCGGTTCGATCCATATTGCGCAGCCGGATTCGAACGGACAACCTCCCGCACGGTGCTCTGCAATTTTGTCGCCGCGTATTCGGCGCCCCGTTTTTCAATTGGGGGCGCTGCTTGACAAGGGAACCGTCCCTGCTAACGAAAGGAAATGGCCAGGGTCACGAGCAAGATGCAGGTAACGCTGCCCAGGTCGCTGGCCGAGCGGTACGGCATCCGGCCGGGCGACGACATGCGATTCGAGGCGGACGGCGCGTTCATTCGCATCGTGCCCCCGAACGCCGTCGCCGCGGGCGACCTCGACGTCGAGGCGCGCCTTCGCCTGTTCGATGCGGCGACGGAACGCCAGCACGCGCGCGAAGCCGCACGGCCCCGGCCCGTCGCTGCGGGGCGCGGCTGGACCCGGGACGAGCTATACGACCGCGGCCGCCCGGCCGCCGATTGACGCCGATGTCCCGGTATATCCCTACGGTCCGCAACCCCTTTGCCGCGGCGCGTTTGGCGCGATGACGCTGCCGCGCATCGAAGACATGGAGGTCGCCGGCAAGCGCCTGCTGGTGCGGGCCGATCTCAACGTGCCGGTCGAGCAGCAGCGGGTGACCGACGCCACCCGGATCGACCGGTTCGCCGCCGGGATGCGGCCGCTGCTGGCGCGCGGTGCGCGGCTGGTGATCCTGACCCACTACGGCCGGCCCGACCCGGCGCTGCGCGAGCCGGAACTTTCGGTCGAAAGGCTGTGCCCGGCGCTTGCGGAGGCGCTGGGCGTCCCGGTCCGCTTTGCCGCGTCCTGCACCGGCCGGGAGGCGGTCGCGCTTTCGGCGCAACTGGCCGACGGCGAGGCGCTGCTGTGCGAAAACCTGCGCTTCGATGCCGGCGAGACGGCGAACGACCCGGCCTTTGCCGCGGAACTGGCGAAACTGGGCGATATCTATGTCAACGACGCCTTTTCCTGCGCCCACCGGGCTCATGCCTCGATCGTGGCTGTCGCGTCGCTGCTGCCCGCCGCGGCCGGCCCGCTGCTGGCGGAGGAATTGCGGGCGCTGAACGACGCCCTGGAAGCGCCGCGCCGCCCATCGGTCGCCATCGTCGGCGGCGCCAAGGTCTCGACCAAGATCGCCGTGCTGAAGAACCTGGTGCGCAAGCTGGACGCCGTGATCGTCGGCGGCGGCATGGCCAACACCTTCCTGCTGGCCGACGGCGTCCCGGTCGGCCGGTCGCTAAGCGAGCCGGACCATGTCAGCACCGTGCAGGATATCCGCAGGCTGGCAGCGGAGGCGGACTGCCGGATCGTCCTGCCCGTCGATATCGTAACGGCGCGCGAACTGAGCCGCGAGGCCGCTGGAGTCGAGCGCGATCTGGATGCCTGTCCGCCCGACGAAATGATTTTAGATGCTGGTGCGCTTTCGATAGATCTGTTTAATCAAGAAATTGCTTTAGCAAATACTTTACTTTGGAATGGCCCTCTCGGCGCTTTCGAATATCCGGCGTTTGCTCGCGCAACTATTAAAGTTGCTGAGCATACCGCATTTCTCTCCAAATTCGAAGCTGTGTGCACTGTCGCCGGGGGCGGGGATACTGTCGCCGCCCTCAACGCCGCCGGTGTCGCTGACGATTTCACCTATGTCTCGGCTGCCGGCGGGGCCTTTCTCGAATGGCTCGAAGGCAGGACGCTCCCCGGTATCGCTGCACTGGTTAGAGCAAATAATGCATAAAGCAAACGACTCTTTTCAAGAAACCATAAGTTTAAGTTCGTTCACCGACCCAATAGAAGAGGTAAGAGCATCATTCTCAGTTTGTTTAATGAATGCTCTAGGTTTTTTGGCAATTTTCCATCTTCCAATCGCATAGAAATAATAAGCGCTTCCCATTCTGTATCTTGAAATACTTCGTTTCGTGACAAAAGCCCATCATTATTATAATCTAGATTTGCAATTAGCATAGGAGTTAATACAGCACCAAACGCACCAGATGCAATTGCGACCAAGATTTCATGGTTTTCGGGTCGTTTAGCAAATTCACCCCTCCTCAACGCTACATTATATTCGTCGAAGTCATCAACGTATTTTTCATAAGCAAAATTAGCGGAAAGAATGCGAAAAATCGATTTATTTCCGCAGCGCTTAAACGATCATCTGCTGAAATATCAGCAAATTCCCACAACGCCTTAATTGAACACTCCAAGTCTTTTTGCTGCGTTTTAAGCGATTCACAATCTTCAATAATGCCCAAAAATCGTTTAGCTATTGTGGCATAGATGCCAGGTGTATCTAGAGTCATTTTCTCTTGAGACGACACAGTATTTGTTGAGAAAGCAACAATTATACCGAAAATTATTGCCAAAATGATTTTGTGAAAGTACGTCATGGTTCTCTCCACTAGTTTGATCTGCTCACTTTACCAAATACCTTACCAACGTCAATCATGCATTAGCGCGATTTCGTTTATTTCTGTTATTGCCGCGGCTGAAGAACACGACGACGAGCGTGGCGATAGCCATGAAGGCGATGGAAATCGGGCTCGAAAACAGGAACCACGGATCGGAGCCCGTCGCCGAGAAGGCCTGCCGCACCGCCTCTTCGAGATTGTTGGCAAGGATGAAGCCGATCACGAAGGGCAGGACGGAGAAGTTGAGCTTGCGCAGCAGGTAGCCGACGAAGCCGAAGAACAGCGCGATGTAGATCGCCAGCATTTCCGGGCGCTGGACATAGATCGCCGTCAGCGTCAGCAGCAGCACGATCGGCAGCAGGCGCTGTTTCGGAATCCGCACCATCACACCCATCGAGCGCATGAACGCGCCGCCGATCGTCCAGTTGAGCAGGTTGGCGAAGACCATGGTCGTGAACAGGCCGAAGGCGATGACCATCTCGCTGTTGATCTGGTCCGGCACCAGGCGGAACACCGCAGGCCCGGGATTGAAGCCGCTGATCGTCTCGGTCGCCAGGATGATGAAGACGGCGGCGACGTTGCCCGGGATGCCGAGCGACAGCACCGGGATGAGGTTGGCGCCCGAGACCGCGCTGTTGGCCGCCTCCGTCGCCGCGACCCCTTCGGGCGTGCCTTCGCCGAACGGCACGTCGCCCTTGTGCAGCTTGCGGCCGGTTGCGTAGCCGAGCGTCGCCGCCAGGGTCGATCCGATGCCCGGCAGGGCGCCGATCATGGTGCCGATAGCGGCGGAAATGCCGACGAAGGGCGCGATGCGCCGGATATCCCGCAACCGCAGCCGGTTGTCGCCGCTCGCCGGCGGCGCCGAGATCGCATCGGTCGCGCGCTTCTCGCGCCACATGTCTTCCAGCGCCTTGAACACCTCGCCGAGGATCAGCACGCCGAGGACGACGCCGATGAGCGGCAGGCCGCCGGCCAGCGCATCGCTGCCGAAGGACAGACGGGGATGGGTGTCTTCCCCGGTGCCGATATAGGCGACGAACATGCCGAACAGCGCCGAGAGCAGGCCCTTCCAGACCGAATCGCCGACCACCGCCGAGATGAAGGCCAGCGACAGGACGATCAGCGCCGCCTTTTCCGGGAAATCGAGATAAGCCTCGACGGCGATCGCCAGGAACGGCGCGCAGGTGAAGAGCACGAGATCGGAGAACGTGTCCCCCGACGCGGACGAAAAATGCGCGACCCGGAGCGCCTTGCCGGCTTCGCCCTTTTTGGTCATCGGGAAGCCGTCCAGCGTGGTCATCAGGGAATCCGGCGTTCCCGGCGTATTGAACAGGATTGCCGGCACGGCGCCGCCCACCGTCGCGCCTTTCATGATCCCGATCATGAAGCCGAGCACCGGAAGCAGCGCGTCCGGGTTGAAGCCGAAGATCGTGATCAGGATCGGCAGCGAGATCGCCATGGCGAACGGTCCGCCGAGGCCCGGCGCCGCGCCGACCACGATGCCGCCGAGGAACCCGAGCACGACCATGACCACGGTGATCGAGATCGGCACGCCGAACAGGCTCGCGACCGGCGCCTCGGTGAAGACCGCGACGACGCCGAGCCAGACATGGTCGAGGATGCCCATTACTGGTCGCCGTTGGGCGGCAGGAGGACGTCGTCGAACGGCAGGTCGTACAGCACGATATGGACGAGCACCGCCAGCACGGCCGCGATGGCTGCGCTGCGGGCCAGTCGCTGCTCGACCACGGCAATGATGCCGGCGACCATGACCGTGCCGCCGGCCAGGTAGCCGAGATACTTGTAGGGAACGGTGTCGCGCAGCTGGCGATAGCTGCCGATCTCGCCGCCGGCGGCATTGATGGCGTCGACCGTCAGCGGCCCGATGTAGACCATCAGTGCGAGCGCGAGCGCGAGCGCTGCGGCGACGCGAACGATGAAGATGAGGCTTTGCCGGTCGAACGGCGCATCCGCCCGGTGCGGGCGCAGCAGTTCCGTGACGCCGAACAGCCCGGCGACCGCAAGCATGGCGATGGCGACGACGGTCGGGGCGAGGGCGTCGCCGATGGTCGTGCGCCGCCGGAACGTCTCGACCACGCCGGTCTCGATGTCAGCGGGAATCCAGAAGAGCAGGGTCGCCAAGGCGAAGACGGCGACGACCGCCGCCACGCCGAGCGACCAGGGATCGGCACGCATGACTATGCCGGCTATGGGGGCGCCGGCGATCGAGGCGCGCTGGCCTCGATCCGGCCGGCTTTTTCTACTGGGTCGCTTCCATCAGTTGCTTGGAGCTGGCGATGCCGTCGGCGACCAGCTTGTCGAGGGCGGCGCCGGAAATCAGCAGCGGCCCGCCGAAGGCGCGGGTCACGAACTGCGCAGCCTTGGTGGACTTGTCCTTCAGAATCGCGGCGAAGGCGTCGGCCAGCCCCTTGCGGGCGTCGGCCGGGATGCCTTTCGGCGCGACGATGAGGAACTTGGCGCCGGCGTCGTAGGGAATACCCAGCTCCATCATCGTGGGTGCGTCGGGCGAAACCTTGAGCCGGGCGGACTCGCCGGACATCAGGTTGACGAGATCGCCCGCCCTGACGCCCTTGCCCTGGATGCCCGCGACCCAGCCGGCATCGACATCGCCCGCGGTGATTGCGTTCAGGACGCCGCGGCCGCCCTTGAACATCACGGTGTTGAGCTCGATGCCGAACTTCTGCTGGACGACGTAGGCCAGGTCCGCGAGTCTCGGGCTCATGGCGCCGAACTTGACCTTGGCGCCGCCCTTCGCTGCCTTGACCAGGTCGTGGATCGACTTCCAGCCGCGGCTCGTCTTGGCGACGATGCCCATCTGCGAGCCTGCCGTGGTTGTAATGTAGGTGAAGTCGCCCACCGCGTAGCCGGGCTTTTTCGTGGCCAGAATGTTGTAGCCGAAGGTCTCCGTGACGGCGATGCCGATGGTGAGCCCGTCATTGGGCTGGGTCTTCAGCTTGCGCGCCATCACCGCGCCGCCCTTGCCGGTCACGTTCTGCGGGATGATCTTCCAGCCCTTGGTCTTCTCGAGCGAGGTGGCCATGAGGCGCGCCTGGGTGTCGGCGCCGCCGCCGGCCCGGAACGCGATCATCAGGTTGATCGGGCCGCTCGGTTTCCACTCCGCGGCCGCCGGTGCGGCGGCAGTCAGCAGTGCGGCGGTTGCAACGGCCGCGGCGGCCGATACGCGCAAAGGCGTGAACGTCATCTTCATTTCCTCCTTCTTGAGCGTTCGCTCGTTCCGTTGACCAATCAACCATATCATGTGCGCTTCGTGCCGGGCTGCGCATCCTGTCCCATATATCATGAACCGTACGTGAGGCGCGCTGTTCGTTGCGGGCCGGCCGGCGGGCTATCCGATTCCGTCCAGCACCGCTTTGAAGCGGCGCAGGGGCGCCGGATCGCGCAGCATGGCGAGCGGGACGCTGAAATGGCCGCGCCGCCAGACGAAGCGGTTTTCCGGCGGCACGCGCCATTCCTCGATCAGCAGCCGCGCGCTCGCAAACGGCGTGACGTCGTCCCGGCTGCCCAGCACGGTGACGATTTTTTCCGGCGGAATGACGGGTTTGCCGACCGGGTCGAGCAGGGGCATGAAGCGCCCGATCAGCTCGCCGGTCCAGCCCCGCGCCATCGTGTTCTCGGCGATGCCCCAGGCCTGCGCCATCGAGCCGTGTACCGCGGCGTCGGCGATCCGGCCGGTATGGGTGATCAGCAGCATGGCGTCGGGGCGCAGCCGTTCGGGCCAGAAGCGCGCCTTGTCGACGATCACTTGGGAGGTCATGGCGCCCAGGCTGCTGCCGCCGATCGCGACCGGCGCGGCGCTCGTCCGGCGGCACCAGTCGATCAGCACGGCCCATTCGCGCGCCGCGGCGGTGAAATGGTCGAGCGCGCCGCGCGGCGCCGAGGCGATGAACATCTCGCCGCCATAGCGCCCGTCGGGCACCCGCCGGCCGTGCCACGGCGCCTCGGGCCGGACGACGCGGATACCCATGGCGATCAGCGCCTCGATCTCGTCGACCAGGCCGCGCCAGTGGTCGAACTCGACGCAGATGCCGTGGCCGAAGATCAGGGTCGGTGGGTCTGCGACACCTTCGGGCTCGTAGACCCGGGCGACGACGGTATCGTTCATCTTCCGGGAGGGCGAGGCGAACCGGAGCCAGAATTCCCGCCGGCCGGGCAGGGCGGAAAAGCGCCGCGATTCGGCGATGGCCGGCATCGGGTCGGGGGCGGCGAACGCCTGCGCCGGATCGGCGACCAGGTTCGCAAAATCCGCCGCGACCTCTTCGGGCGAAGGAATTGCCCAGCGGATCGGCGCTGCCACGACGGCGCTCCGCCAGGGCGCGAACAGCCGCCGCTGGGCGTTGTAGCCATTTCGCCGGAACAGGCGCGCGCGTTCGATTTCCGCGAGGACGGACGGTGCGTCGTCGCCGTCGCCGAAAAAGGCTTCTTCCCAGGCGCGTTCGCTGTCCAGCACCCGGCTGCGGACGCCTTCGAAGCGGCGCAGCCGGCCTTCGAGCAGGGACCGGCCGTGCACCGCCGATGCGTCCGGCATTTCCGCCGCGAAACGCTCGAGCGAGCCTTCCGCGGCCCGCGCCGCCGCCCAGAGCCGAGACAGCGGGAAGAACCAGTTGCACAGCAGATGCATGGCCGCGCGGTCGAACCAGGGCCGCCCGATCAGGCTGCCGATCGGCGAGCGCAGGCAGGCCCGCATAAACTCCGGCGCGGGCAGTCGCCGCGGAGCGGTGCTACTCAGGGCCGGACAGCTTCTTCTGGAGCTGCGCGCGCAGCTGCACGATGGAGGCGGCATAGTAGGTCAGCAGCACGCGTTCGGCCGCGACCGGGGCCAGCCCGCCGCCGCTCTGCTCCGCGATCAGTCTGCGCTTGCGCATGCGATTTACCGCTGCCTCGATTTCGGCGGCTTCGCTGCCTTCCCTGAGACCGATATGGGCGCCCAGTTCACGCACGTCATTGAGCCAGCGCAATGCGCGACTATTTATCTCCGCCGCCGGCAGCGGCCCGTCCGCCTCGGTCAGGACCAGCGAGACCAGAGGCACCGAGAGCACCGGAACGACATCGGTAATCCGGTCGGTCAGTTCCGAACCGAGCTCTTCGATGGCGGAAAAGAACGGCTCCCGTTCCAGCCGGGAGAGATCGATGCCCCGCTCGTCCGACCAGGCCCGGAGCGAAAGCGGCTCGCCGAAATTGGCGCAGGCGACGCCGAATCCGGCCGACCGCCCCTGCATTTTCCGCCAGGCGAGCTTGAGCACGAATTTGGCCGTGCCGCCCATCAGGAATCGCCCGCCCCGACCGCGAAAATCCGTGTCCGGATTGGCCACGAGGGTCCGTTCCTCGGCCACCCGGTCGAAATTGGTCGCGACCGGCACGAACATGATGTCGTAGGGGCCGGCCGGATCGAACGTCTTGGTGATGTAGCCGAGCATGCCGAGCTTCGGGGGATTGATCGTGCCGTCGCGCGAGAGTTTGCCCTCGGCGAAGATGGCGTGGGGCACGCAGGCTTCCGTCGCCATCTGGACGTAGCGTTCGAGCACCTTGCGGTACAGCGGATCGTCCGTCTTGCGGCGCAGGATATAGGCGCCGGCCAGGCGCAGCAGGCTGCGAAACGGCCAGACCCGCGCCCATTCGCCGGCGCCGTAGGACAGGGCGACGCTGCCGGATGCGAGATAGGTCACCAGCAGGTAATCGGCGTTGCTGCGGTGGTTGATGAAAAAGACGACGGCGGTGTCGGGCGGGATGTCGGCCATCGCCTGTTCGTGGGCATAGGCCAGGCGGACCCGGTAAAAGGCGCGCAGCAGCCAGCGCGCGCTGCGGTAGCCCAGCCGGAAATAGAAATAGGCGTTGAAGGCCGGCACCATCTCCCGCGCGATCCTGGACACTTCGGCCGTCAGGCTGTCGCGCGATACGCCGCGTTCCTGGGCGACGGCGCCGACCGTCTTCATCACCTCCGGATCGTAGACCAGACGGTCGATCAGCACGCGGCGCTTGGTGATCTGGAAGGTCGGCAACTCCAGCCGCAGCCGGTCGTTGACGTCGTCGATCACCTTGTTGACATGGCGGCGCAGATACCAGCGCGCGGTGGGCAGCAGCACATCGTCGAGCGCCGCCAGCACTGCCAATGCCGCGATAATGAGCAGCAGCCAGACCGGTATCTCGACCGTCTCTGTCATCGCTTTTCGTTCCGGGCCTCCCGCACGGGCCCGAAGTTAACACGGAAGACCGCCGGTGAGACAGGCCGGGAAGGGAGAGCGCAATCCGGCTCGGCGCCAAGCCCGCCGTCCGGTTGACATGCCGAATACGGGCTCGTACTTACATTGTCGCTACAAACGCGAGCGAACGGCGAGACTTCGGAGGAACCGAAAATGCGGACGCAAACGATCAATCTGCGCGCCTCCGAAGAGCAGAAGGCGCTGATCGACCGGGCGGCCGCATGCCTCGGCAAGTCCAGGACCGAGTTCATCCTCGATACGATGCGCGAAGCGTCGGAGAATGTGTTGCTCGACCAGCGCATATTCTGGCTCGACGACGAATCCTTTGCCGCCTTTCAGGCGATCCTCGACGCGCCGCCGGAACCGACCGAAGAATTGCGTCGCACCCTGAACAGGACGCCGCTCTGGGAAAAGTAAAGGGCAGGCAATGCCGCTGACCGGACCGGAACCGCTTTCCGAGCGCCATATCCTGACCGGTTTCGACAGCGGCCAACCGGCTCTCGATTCCTGGCTTGTCTCGCGAGCGCTCAGAAATGAGCGATCCGGAGCTTCGCGCACCTACGTTGCGTGCGAAGACGGCAGAGCGATTGCCTACTATTGCCTTTCTGCGGCCTCGGCGGCGCACCGGGCTGTTCCCGGACGAATCAGGCGGAACATGCCCGATCCGGTTCCGGTTGTTCTTCTGGGGCGCTTGGCGGTCGCAAGGTCCCATCAAGGCAGGGGACTCGCCCGGGACCTCGTCCGGGACGCGACGCTGCGGACCCTGCGCGCCGCGGAGATTGCCGGCGTCAGGGCCCTGCTCGTACACGCAGCCGATGCCGGTGCGGCTGGATTTTACAGGAAGGTGGGATTTATCGAATCGCCGACCGATCCGCTTGTCCTGTTATTGCCGTTGGAGACGATGCGCAACGGATTCGATACCTGAATCATTCGCGTTGGCATTCCACAAGTCCGGCTAGTGCCCGGCAGTATTGCCGGGTCGATTGTCGCCAGTGCCATTGCCGCTGAATAAAATCTTTTCAAAACCGCCCGCTTCGGGGATTTTGCCGGCGGAGCGAACCTTGGGGACTGGCGGAAGGATGACATCGGCGCCCGACATCGTCCGCGTCGGCGGGGCGAGCGGCTATTGGGGCGAGTCGGCCATGGCGACGCCGCAATTGCTCGCTGACCGCTCGGTCGATTTTCTGGTCTACGACTATCTGGCCGAGATCACCATGTCGATCCTGGCCCGGGCACGGGCCAAGGATCCGGCGCTGGGCTACGCGACCGATTTCATCTCGGCGGTTCTGAAACCCAATATCCGGGAAATCGCCGCCCAGGGGGTGAAGGTGGTCAGCAACGCCGGCGGCGTGAATCCGGAGGCCTGCGCCGAGGCCGCCCGCGCCGTCATCGCCGAGGCCGGACTGGACCTCAGGGTCGGTGTCGTGCGCGGCGACGACCTGATGGCGGACCGGGAGAAACTCGCCGAGGCCGCGCCCTGCGAGATGTTCAGCGGCGCGCCGTTTCCGCCCGTGGCGAAGCTCGCCAGCATCAACGCCTATGTCGGCGCCTTCCCGATCGCCGCGGCGCTCGACGCCGGGGCCGACATCGTCATCACCGGCCGCTGCGTCGACAGCGCGGTGACGCTCGGCGCGTGTATCCACGCCTTCGGCTGGCGGCCCGGCGAGTGGGACCGGCTGGCCGCCGGCAGCCTGGCCGGCCATATCCTGGAATGCGGGCCCCAGGCGACCGGCGGCAACCATACCGATTGGGAGGATATCGCCGGGTCGATCCACGACATCGGCTATCCGATCGGCGATATCATATCCGACGGCAGCTTCACCCTGCGCAAGCCGGCGGGCAGCGGCGGCATGGTGACGGTCGGCACGGTGGCGGAGCAGATGGTCTACGAGATTGGCGATCCGCAGGCCTATCTGCTGCCCGATGTCTGCTGCGACTTTTCCGGGGTGGCGATCGAACGACTCGGCGAGGACAGGGTGGGCGTGACCGGCGCGCGCGGCCGGCCGGCGCCACCGGACTACAAGGTCAGCGCGACCTGGGCTGACGGTTTCCGTGCCGGCGGCTATTTCACCTTCACCGGCCGCAACGCCGCCGGCAAGGCGCAGGTCTTCGCCAAAGCGGCAATCGCCCGGGCTCAGGCCGCCCTGCGCGGGCGCAACCTGGGCGATTTCACTGAGACCAGCATCGAAGTGATCGGCGCCGGGAGCCAGTACGGCGCGGCGGCCGGGTCGGCGGATGCGCGGGAAGTCGTGCTCAAGCTGGCGGCCCGGCATCCGGAGGCGGCCGGCGTCGGTCTGCTGCTGCGCGAGGCCTCGGGCCTCGGCCTGGCGACCCCGGCGGCGCTTTCCGGATTTTCCGGGACACGGCCGAGGCCCTCGCCGGTCGTCCGGCTGTTTTCCTTTCTGATGCCGAAGACGGAGGTCGCCCTGAGCGTCGAGGTCGATGGCGTGCCGATCCCGTATGCCGAGCCCGTCACCGAAGGCGTGCCGGAAGAGCCGGTCCGGCCGGCGCTGCCCGGCGATCCTGCCTCCAGCGCGCCGCCGACCGACACGGTCGAGGTTCGTCTCGAAGATCTCGCCTGGGCGCGCAGCGGCGACAAGGGCGACAAGGCCAATATCGGCATAGTCGCCCGGCGCGCCGATTACCTGCCCTGGATCTGGCGCAGCCTGACGGAAGCGCGCATTGCGGAGACTTTTGCGCATTTCCTTGACGGCGCCGCCGCGACACCCGTCGAGCGCTTCCTGATGCCGGGGACGAACGCCGTCAATTTCCTGCTCCACGACGTGCTGGGCGGCGGCGGCGTCGCCAGCCTGCGCAATGACGCCCAGGGCAAGGGTTACGCACAGATCTTGCTGGATACCCCGATTCCGGTGCCGGCGGCGCTGGCCGCACAGGCTGCGGCCGATGCCGAGGCGCGCGCCGCATGACCGTGTTCCGCAGCCAGATCGATCCGGCCAGCGAGGGCTTCAAGGCCAACCGCGCCGACATGCTCGCCCTGATCGGCCGGATGGAGGATCTCAACCGGCGCGGCGCGATCCGCTCCGAAGCGCGCAAACCGCGCTTCGTCGAGCGCAACCAGCTCACGCCGCGCGAGCGCCTCGCCGGCCTGCTCGATCCGGGCATGCCGTTCCTCGTCATGGGCAACATGGCGGGTTACCTGCTCGACACGGCGGACGAGGAGAAGTCGCTGCCCGGCGGCAACGCGATCGCCGGCATCGGCTTCATCCGCGGCGTGCGCTGCGCCATCGCGGTCGATGACAGCGGCATCCAGGCCGGCGCGCTGACCCAGGCGACCGCGTTCCGCATCCGCCGCATGCAGGAAATCGCTCTCGCCCAGAAACTGCCCTTCATCCATCTGGTCGAGAGCGCCGGCGCCAACCTGATGGAATACACGGTCGAGGGCTTTCTGATCGGTGGCCGGTTGTTCGCCAACCAGGCGCGGCTCTCCGGGGCCGGCGTGCCGGTCATCACCGTCCTGCACGGCTCCTCGACCGCCGGCGGCGCCTACATGCCGGGCATGAGCGACTATGTCATCGGCGTAAAGGGCAGGGGGCGGGCCTTCCTGGCCGGGCCGCCATTGCTCAAGGCCGCGACCGGCGAGATCGCGACGGAGGAGGAACTGGGCGGCGCCGAGATGCACGCCAGCGTGTCCGGCCTGGTCGAATATCTGGCGGAGGACGACGGCGAAGGCGTCGACATGTGCCGCGAGGTCGTGCAGCGGCTGAACTGGAACGCCGGCGAGACGCCGGCCGCCGCCGAAGGGCCGCCGCCGCTCTACGATCCCGACGAGATCGCCGGCATCGTACCGGTCGATTACCGCAAGCCCTACGAGGTCCGGGAAGTCGTCGCCCGCATCGTTGACGGCTCGGAATTCCTCGATTTCAAGCCGCGCTTCGGCGTCACGACCGTTTGCCTCCAGGCCGAGGTGATGGGCCGGGGCTGCGGCATCATCGGCAACAACGGCCCGATCGATCCGGACGGCGCGGCCAAGGCGACCCAGTTCCTCCAGCTCTGCGACCAGGCCGGCCTCCCGATGGTCTTCCTCCAGAACACCACGGGTTACATCGTCGGCAAGGAATATGAGCGCGCGGGCATGATCAAGCACGGCTCGAAGATGATCCAGTCGGTCACCAATATCGACGTGCCGCGGCTGACCTTCATGACCGGGGCCAGTTTCGGCGCCGGCAACTACGGCATGTGCGGGCGGGGCTACGATCCGGATTTCCTCTATACTTGGCCCAACGCGACCACCGGCGTGATGGGCGGCGATCAGGCCGCCAAGACCATGACGATGGTCGCCGAAGGCGTCGCCCGCTCGAAGGGGCAGGACGTGGACGAAGACCGGCTCAGGAAACAGGAGGAGATGCTGGTCCGGCATTTCGACGGCCAGTCGAGCGCCTTCTACACGTCGGGCCATCTCCAGGACGACGGCATGATCGACCCGCGGGAGACGCGCCGGACCCTGGGCTTCCTGCTGGCGACGGTGGACGAGGCGCGCCGCCGCACCGTGCGGCCGAACAGCTTCGGCGTCGCGCGGATTTGACCGCAGCGCCGCGGCCTCCGCTCGGGGACGGAAAGGGAAAGCATGTCCGACGAACTGATTGTCGAGCACGACGATGGCTGGCTGACCTTGTGGATGAACCGGCCGGCGGTGCGCAACGCCCTGGGCGCGGAGATGCTGGCCGCCATGCGCGCCGCGCTGGACGAGGTGCGCGGCGATCGCACGGTGCGCGGCATCACCCTGCGCGGCAAGGGCGGCGTGTTCTGCGCCGGCGGCGACCTCAAGAATTTCCGCAGCAGTTTCCAGGGCGGCGCCTCCCGTGCCGAGATTGCCGCGTCGAACGCGAGCGCCGGAGAATTTTTCACCTATCTCAATACGATGCCGCAGGTCGTTGTCATGCTGATCGAAGGCGCGGCGATCGCCGGCGGCCTCGGCCTGGCCTGTACGGGCGACGTTGTCGCCGTGACCGCGGACGCGAAATTCGCCATCACCGAAACCTCGCTCGGCCTGCCACCGGCCCAGATCGCGCCTTTCGTGGTCCAGCGCATCGGGCTGACGGCGGCGCGGCGTCTGATGCTGACCGGCGCGCGCTTTGACGGGCGGGAAGCCGGCCGCCTCGGCCTGGCGGATTTCGTCGCCGAAGACGCCGCCGGGCTGGACGCCATCGAAGCGGATATCCGCAGGAGCGTCCGACGCTGTGCGCCGGGGGCCAACGCCGTGACCAAGGAACTCGTGCTGAAGGCGCCGCTGCTGCCGCGGGACGAGATGGTCGCCTTCGCCGGCGGGCGGTTCGCCGATTGCATGCTCGGCGAGGAGGCCCGCGAAGGCATCGCCGCCTTTCTCGACAAGCGCAAGCCGTCGTGGGCCGGTTCTCCGGGGGCCGAGAGCCCGAAGGCGGGGTAGGGGCATGCGCCGCTTCGGAACCATCCTGGTCGCCAACCGGGGCGAGATCGCTGTCCGGGTCCTGCGCACGGCGCGCGCCCTGGGCTACCGCACTGCCGCCGTCTATTCCGACGCCGATGCCGAAGCGCCCCATGTCCGCATGGCGGACGCCGCCGCGCACATCGGTCCGGCGCCGGCCGCCGAAAGCTATCTGAACATCGACAATGTCCTCCGGGCGGCGGCGGAGACCGGGGCCGACGCCGTTCATCCCGGCTACGGGTTCCTGTCGGAGAATGCCGCCTTCGCCCGCGCCTGCGCGGACGCCGGCCTGACCTTCATCGGACCGGATGCCGACGCCATCGCGCTCATGGGCGACAAGGCCGAAGCGCGGCGCCGCATGGCCGAAGCCGGCGTGCCCTGCGTGCCGGGCTACGATGGCGCCGAACAAAGCGACGCGGCGCTGATCGCGGCGGCGGCGGAAATCGGTTTTCCGGTCATGGTCAAGGCCGCAGCCGGCGGCGGCGGGCGCGGCATGCGCCTCGTCACCGCTTCCGGGGCTCTGCCGGATGCGCTCTCCGCCGCTCGCTCGGAGGCGGAAAGCGCCTTCGGCTCCGACAGCCTGATCCTGGAGAAGGCCATCGTCCGGCCGCGCCATGTCGAGATCCAGATTTTTGCCGACAGCCACGGCAACACGATCCATCTCGGCGAGCGCGACTGCTCCGTGCAGCGCCGGCACCAGAAGGTGATCGAGGAAGCGCCGTGCCCGGTCATGACCGGGGAATTGCGGGAAGCGATGGGGGCGGCGGCGGTCGAAGCGGCGCGCAGCATCGGCTATTGCGGCGCCGGCACCGTCGAGTTCCTGCTCGATGCGGACGGCAGTTTCTATTTCCTGGAGATGAATACGCGATTGCAGGTCGAACATCCGGTGACCGAGGCGATTACCGGGCTCGACCTGGTCGCGCTGCAAATTCGGGTCGCCGAAGGCCGGTCGCTAGGCCTCGCGCAGGAGGATTTCCGGCCGTCCGGCCATGCCATCGAGGCGCGCCTCTACGCCGAGGATGCGGCGCAGGACTTCCTACCGGCCGCCGGAGATATCGCGCTGTGGCAGCCCGCCGCCGGCGAGGGCGTGCGTATCGACAGCGGCGTCGAGAGCGGCCAGACCGTTCCGCCCTTCTACGACCCGATGATCGCCAAGGTGATCGCCCACGGCGAAACCCGGGATATCGCGCGCCGCCGCCTGATCCGGGCGCTCGCCGAAACCGTTTCGTTCGGTCTGACGACCAACCGGCGCTTCCTGATCGACTGTCTGGAGAAGGAAGCCTTCGCGCGGGGCGAAGCGACGACGGCCTTCATCCAAGAGCAATTCGGAGATGGCGATCTCGCAGCGCCCGATCCCGACTTCGCCGTCGCCGCCGCGGCTGCTGTCCTGAAATACCTTGCCGGCCGGGACGCCGCCCACAGGACAAGCCTGAATGTTTCGCCGGAACTGCTCGACTGGGCCAGCGCCGGGGCGCTGGAGAGCCGCTGCAGTCTTGCCGCCGGCGATGCGGTTTTCGAGCTGTCGGTCTCGCCGGCCGGCCCATGCGATTACACCGTTCGCGGCTATGCCGTCCGCGGCGGCGATGAGGCGGCGTCCGTCCGGGTCGTCTCCGTCGGGGAGGGCCTGGCGGACCTCGCCATCGACGGCGTGCAGCGGCATTTTCAGTACCATGCCGCAGGCGACACCCTCTTTCTGGGCGAAGCCGGCCGGGATTACCGCTTCGGGTCCGGCCGCTCGGCCGCAGCTTCGCAGGAGGACGGCAGCGGCGGCCGGGTCGTCGCGCCGATGCACGGCAAGATCCTTGAGATCGCGGTCGATCCCGGCGATACCGTCAACCGGGGCGACCGGCTGATGGTCATCGAGGCGATGAAAATGCAGCACGACATCGTCGCGCCCGCGGCCGGCGCGGTCGTGGAAATCCTGCAACGGGCCGGCGTGCAGGTCGCCGCCGGCGATCCGCTGGTCGATATCGCGGTTGCGGACCGGAGCTAGGGCAGGGGAGAGGGAGAGCCGATGCTGACCGAAGCCGCCGATTTCAGGGCCGAGTGCGACGCGCTGCACGCCTTGCTGCAGGGCCGGGACGATGCCGAGTTCGAGCGCGCGACCCTGTTCAAGGACTGGACGGTCGACGACGTGATCGCCCATCTCCACATGTGGAACCACGCCGTGAACCTGTCGGTGACCGACGAGACGGCCTTCGACGCCTTCGTACAGGCGTTTCAGGACGCCGGCCGCCGGCATTTTCCCTACACCCACGAATGGTCGGGCGGCCTGAAGGGGCAGGCGCTGCTCGCCGCGTGGTACGGCCTGTGCGCGGACATGGAGCCGTTGTGGCGGGACCTCGACCCGGAACGGCGGGTCAAATGGGTCGGGCCGCCGATGACCGTGCGCATGAGCATGATCGCGCGACAAATGGAAACCTGGTCGCACGGCCAGGAGGTCTTCGACGTGTTCGGCGCGGTGCGGCAGGACGAGGACCGCATCCGCAATATCGCCGAACTCGGCGTCCGCACCTTCGGCTATACCTTCGCCAACCGCGGGATCGAGCGGCCGGCGGTCAAGCCCTTCGTCCGGCTGACAGCGCCGTCGGGCGCCGTCTGGACCTGGAACGAGGAGAGCGAGGCCGACCTCATCGCCGGGCCGGCGACCGATTTCTGCCAGGTCGTCACCCAGACCCGCAATATCGCCGATGTCGGCCTCGAGGTGCGCGGCGCGGCGGCCGCCCGGTGGATGGCGATCGCCCAGTGTTTCGCCGGCGGTCCGAACGATCCGCCGCCGCCCGGCGCCCGTCACATAGCGGCGTAGCGCCTGCCGCCCAAGGCGCTAAGTGGGCCGGTGCCGGCGTTTCGGGGCATTTCGCTCGCGCATCTTGACCCTTCCGGGCCCGGTGCCTACAAACCCGGTCCCGCCCTGGATCGTTTCCGGGGCCTGCCCCGGCCCGGTTCCGGGGCCCACGGCGGCGGATGTAGCTCAGTTGGTTAGAGCACCTGGTTGTGGTCCAGGGGGTCGTGGGTTCAAATCCCATCATTCGCCCCATTTTCCCGATATCGCCGCTTTGCGCCCGCGCACGGCTGCCGTCCGGTGAGGTCCGGCCCGGCCCGAAAGGCGCGCGCTGCCGCTACGCCGGGCTCGGCGGCCTTTGCCGGTCGCGCGACGGAGGTCGCCCGAAGCGCCGCCTGAAGGCGGTCGCGAAATGGGCGCTGCCGGCGAACCCGGTGGCGAGCGCGATTTCGAGCACCGGCAGGTCGGTCTGGCGCAGCAGCTCGCGGGCCTTGTCGAGCCGCAGGTCGCGATAGAAGGCGCCGGCGCTGCGGCCCAGCCCGGCGCGGAATTGCCGGTTCAGCTGCCGGGCGCTCACGCCGACGACCCGGGCGAGGTCGGCGAGCGGCAGCGGGTCGGCGATGTGGTTTTCCATCGCCTCGATGCCGGCCAGCACCGCGTGGCGGTTGGTCGCGTAGCGCTGCGCCAGGCCGGCGCGCTGCGGGCCGCCGGCGGGGCGCACGTCGGTGTGCATGAACCAGTCGCTCACCCGGCGGGCGAAATCCGGCCCGAGATGCTCGGCGATCAGGGCGTGCATCATGTCGAGCGGCGCCGTGCCGCCGGCGCAGGTCATGCGGTCCCGGTCCACGACATAGAGCGTGCGCTCCAGCAGCAGGCCGGGATGGCGCTCGGCCAGGGCCGCGGCGTGTTCCCAGTGGATCGTCATGCGCCGGTTCGCCATGACGCCGGCGTTGGCGAGGATCGCCGGGCCGCCGGAGACGCCGCCCAGCATGCGGCCGTGGCGCGCCTGCCGCCGCAGCCACTGAAAGGTGAAGTCGTCGCGGTAACCGACCGGGTCGCCGCCTGCGACCGCGAAAACGAGATCGAACGGTCCCGCCGCGTCCGCCAGGCTGCCGGCCGGCACCGAAGCTCCGGATGAGCTTCGCACCGTGCGGGCCGTCGCCCGGCCGGCGGCGAAACAGGCGACGTCGTAAACCGGCTTTCCGGCCAGCAGGTTGGCAGCGCGCAAGGGTTCGATCACCGCGGCGAAGGACATCAGCGCGAAATCCTCGACCAGGACGATGGCGATGGACCGGGGGCTGCGGACTGCCGCTTTCATGTCTTTAATATAGAAATTTTCGTCCGTATTTGAAAAGCATTGCGGTGGAAACCGGCGCATCAATCCGGCATTCCGCCGAGCATGCCATGCACTATTCCGCACTCAGAATTCTCAAGGAGGGCCTGACCGGCAACCGCGGCTGGAAACCGGTCTGGCGCGAGCCGGAGCCGAAACGCCGCTACGAGATCGTCGTCGTGGGCGGCGGCGGGCACGGCCTGGCCACTGCCTATTACCTGGCGACGGTCCACGGCCTGACCGACGTGGCGGTGCTGGAGAAGGGCTGGCTCGGCTCCGGCAATGTCGGCCGCAACACGACGATCGTCCGCTCCAACTACCTACTGCCCGGCAACCAGCCTTTCTACGAGCTTTCGATGAAGCTGTGGGAGGGCCTGGAGCAGGATTTCAACTACAACGCCATGGTCTCGCAGCGCGGGATTATCAACCTGTACCACAGCGACGCCCAGCGCGACGCCGCCGTCCGGCGCGGCAACGCCATGATTCTCGCCGGGGCGGACGCGGTGCTGCTCGACCGCGCGGCGCTGCGGGAGAAATGCCCCTTCCTGGACTTCGACAACGAGCGCTTCCCGATCCAGGGCGGGCTGTGGCAGCCGCGCGGCGGCACGGTGCGCCACGATGCGGTTGCCTGGGGCTATGGCCGGGGCGCCGACCGGCGCGGCGTCGACCTGATCCAGAATTGCGAGGTGACCGGCTTCGACATCCGCAACGGCGTCTGCCATGGCGTCGAGACGACCCGCGGCGCCATCGCGGCGAACCGGGTGGCGGTCTGCGTCGCCGGCTCCTCCGGCCGGGTGATGGGCTACGCCGGCCTGCGCCTGCCCATCGAGAGCCATGTCCTGCAGGCCTTTGTCAGCGAAGGGCTGAAGCCGGCCGTTCCCGGCGTCCTCACCTTCGGCGCCGGGCATTTCTACATCAGCCAGTCGGACAAGGGCGGGCTGGTGTTCGGCGGCGATATCGACGGCTACAACAGCTATGCCCAGCGCGGCAACCTGCCGGCCCTCGAACATGTCTGCGAGGGCGGCATGGCGCTGATGCCGATGATCGGCCGGGCGCGCGTGCTGCGCATCTGGGGCGGCCTGGTCGACATGTCGATGGACGGTTCGCCCTTCATCGACCGGACCCCGGTCGAAGGGCTCTTCTTCAACGGCGGCTGGAACTACGGCGGCTTCAAGGCGACGCCGGCGAGCGGCTATTGCTATGCCCACCTGGTCGCGACCGGCGAACCGCACCCGGTCGCCGCTGAGATGCGGCTGGACCGGTTTCAGCGCGGCGCGGCGATCGACGAAAAGGGCGCCGGCGCCCAGCCGAATCTCCACTAGGCGCGCCCGGCATGCTGATCGACCATCCGCTCCTCGGCCCGCGCGACGCGGCGGAATTCGTCATCCTCGGCGATGCGTCCCTGATCGACCGGCCTGACCGGCAGGCCGAAGATGCGGCGCGGCAGTTTCACGACTATCTGCACCTGCGGGACAATCCGGCCGGCGAGCACCGGGAGCTGTGGTTCCACGAGCAGGGCGACCGGTCCTGGCTCGTCGTGACCCGCAACACGCTGACCCACGAGGTTCTGAAGGTCGAACTCGCGCGCGACGTTGCGATCGCGCGGGGACGGGACCGGTGAGCGGCCCGTTCCGGCTCGATGAGGGCGGCGCGGTCGACCGCAGCCGCATCCTTTCTTTCCGGTTCGACGGCAGGAAGATGATCGGCCATTCCGGCGATACGCTGGCCTCGGCGCTGCTGGCCAACGGGATCCGCCTGGTCGGCCGGAGCTTCAAATACCACCGGCCGCGCGGTGTCTTCACCGCCGGCTCGGAAGAGCCGAGCGCCCTGGTCGAACTGCGCAGTGGCGCGCACCGGGAGCCGAACACGAGGGCGACCGTCGCCGAGTTGTTCGACGGGTTGGAAGCCTTCGGCCAGAATTATCGCGGTTCGCTGCGCTTCGACCTTCTGGCGGCGAACGACCTGCTCGCGCCCTTCCTCTCGGCCGGCTTCTACTACAAGACCTTCATGTGGCCGAAGGCCTTCTGGGAGAAGGTCTACGAGCCGGCGATCCGGGCTTCGGCCGGCCTCGGCCGCCTGTCCGGCGAGGCCGATCCGGACAGCTACGACAAAGGCTTCCTGCATTGCGACCTGCTGGCGATCGGCGCGGGGCCGGCCGGCCTGGCCGCCGCGCTCGCCGCCGGGCGCAGCGGCGCGCGGGTCATCCTGGCCGACGAGGATTTCGTCATGGGCGGGCGGCTCAACGCCGAGACCCATGAGGTGGACGGCCGGCCCGGCGCAGACTGGGCTGCCGAAGCCGTGCGCGAACTGGCGTCCATGGACCGGGTCCGCCTCATGCCGCGGACGACGGCGGTCGGCGCCTACGACCACGGCGTCTACGGCGCGCTGGAGCGCCGGACCGATCATCTGCCCGATGCCGGGGGCAAGCCGCGCCAGGTCCTGTGGCGGATCTACAGCAGGCGGGCGATCCTCGCCGCCGGAGCGACCGAGCGGCCGATCGCTTTCGGCGGCAACGACCGGCCCGGCGTGATGCTGGCCGGCGCCGTGCGCGCCTACGCCAACCGGTTCGCGGTCGCCGGCGGGCGGCGCGTCGGCCTGTTCATCAACAACGACGACGGCTGGCGCACGGCGGCCGATCTCGCGGCAAAGGGCGTCCCGATTGCGGCGGTCATCGACGTCCGGGACCGCCCGCCGCCCGCCGACCTTCCCGGCGCCCGGCTCCGGATGGGCGAACGGGTGACGGCGACCTGGGGCCGGCGCGGCCTCAAGGGCATCGAACTGGCGTCCGGCGAGCGGATCGCGCTGGACTGTCTTGCGGTTTCCGGCGGCTGGAACCCGAACGTCCACCTGACTTGCCATCAGGGCGGCAAACCGGCGTGGCGCGACGACATCGCCGCCTTCGTGCCCGGCGGCCGGCTTCCGCCGGGCATCGCCGTCGCCGGTGCGGCGGGCGGCGCGCTGACGACAGCCGCCGCCCTCGCCGAAGGCCACGCGGCGGC
>VXNK01000053.1 GCA_009840595.1 Rhodospirillaceae bacterium
CTTGAGTTTCTCGCGCATGGCGAGCGCCTGGGGTGATGACGCGATCTCGGGCAGCGTGAGCACGACGGTGCTTCCGTCGGGCTGACGCACTTCCTGGCGAGAGGAGCGCTGGTAGCCCATGCCGAGCTTGACCTCGGCGACCGTCACGATCATGGCCGCGTACCACTCGTAGCCCGTGGTGCGGTCCCAGACCCGCCAGGCCGGCGTCGCCACGACGCCGAACGCGGCGAGCAGCAGCGCCGCGCGCAGAAGCTGGCTCCACATGTGCAGGCCGTGGAACACGGTCTGCCCGCCCCGCAGCGTGCTGCCGCCGAAGCTTCTCACGGACGCCGAACCCCGGAGGCCCGCGCCGCATCGAGGCGGAGCCGGGCCGGGGAAGGGGCGAAGGCCGCCGGGCACTGGAGTCCGGCGCGGCCATCCCGCGTTGTACGGAGATTCGCCCCATGAACCCCGATTCGATCCTCCCGCCCGGGCGTGCCGGTTCGCCCCGGACCGCCCGCCGCGAACGTATTGCCGTGCTCGGGCCGCTCGGCCTCGCAACCGCGGCCGCCTGTTTCGGGCGGGACGGGGATCTTCTCGCGCCCGTGTGGCTCGCGGCCGTCGCCTGGACGGTGTTCGCAAGTTTCGCGCTGGCGCTCCACGCGGGCCTGCGCCGAGGGGACTGGTCGGCCTTCCGCGACTACCGCCACGAGCCCGACCGCGAGGAGGAGATGGATCTCGATCTCCGCACCGGCGGCTACGCCTTCATGCGCGATCGCGACCTGCGCGGTTTCGGCGACCATGCCGACAGCCTTCATTAGTCCGCCCGCGCCGGGGCATCCTCCCGGCGGCCGCGGCCATTCGTGGCCGGCCCGTCCGGCGCCTCGTTCTCCGCCGTGCCGAACAGTTTGCCGGCGAGCCAGCCCCCGACGCCGGGCACACTCTCGGTGGCGTGGCGCGCCAGCGGCTTGCCGATCTCGGCCTCGACGCCCGCCCGCCCGGCCCGGACATCCTCCCCGGTCCCGCCGCGCCGGGCTTCGCGTTCCGCCGCCCCGGCCGCCATTTGCCCCTCGGTCGCCGCGCGGGCGCGTTCGGCGCCGGCCTCCACCGCGCCCGGCGCGGGAGTTCCCGCTTTCCGGCCCCGATCCCGCACATCGTCCGACCAACCGGCATGGGCCGCTTCGGTTTGCCTCGCGTGCGCTTCGCCGAGCGCGTCGCGGGCCGCCTCGTAATCCGCCCTTCCGGGCACCGATGCCGGAACCGGTCCCGCCGGTTCCGGGAACCGCTCCGCGATGAACGCCGCGGCGTACTGCCTCAGCGTCTCCGCGTCCTCGGGGGTCTGCGGCGACGCCACCCGGATCGCGCCCGCCGCGCCGAGCGGCCGCCCCCCGGCGCCTTCCCGCTCGCTCAGCCACGCGAAGAACGGTTGCCCCAGCGCCCGGTCGATGGACTGCGCCTCCGAGCGCACCCGCGCGGCCTGCTCCGCCCAGCTTTCCGATTCCTGCCGGGCAAGCGAGGCCCGCTCCTCGAACCGGCGCAGATCCGAGAGGTTGGCCGCCAGGCTCTCCTCGATCCCGGCGTGGCGGCTATCGCCGGTCTGGGTAGCGTAACGGCGCGAGGCCTCCGAGACGCGCGAGGCCAGGTCCAGCACCTGGTGCCGCTCGGCGTATTCCCGCAGCCGGTTCCATGCCGCCGACTCCACCGTCTGACCGCGCCACCGCGCCGAGCCCTCCACGCCGATCTTCACCACCTTGTTCCACCCGCCGCCGATCCGCGCCTCGGCCGCGAGCACCGCCATCCGGTCCTTGGCGATGCCCGCGGTCTCGGCCATACGCTCGTAATGCGTTTCCAACGCCTGCACCTGCGCGCTTTCGCTCTCGGTCACGCCGAGGGCGTGCGCCTGGCCGGTGGAGACGTCGCGGGCGTAGCGTTCCGCGAGCCGCGTCGCGTCGGTGACCGCCGCGCTTCGCGCCGTGCCGGCCTCCGCGGAGAACTGCCGCGACAGGTTCCGGGCTTCCGAGGCCCTCTGTTCGTGCGAGGCCGCGAGCGATTGCGACAGGCGCACCCCGGCCGCGGGGATGCGGCTGGTGGCCGATGCCGCGTCGGCGACGACCGTGCCGTCGCCGGTCACCGTGAACGCCGCGCCCCCCGCCGCGTAGCCAGTGTGGCGGTGGTCGTCCACCTGAGCGGAAGTACGGATCTGGCGGCCCTCGACCGTCGCGTAGCGGTGCGTGTCCACTTGCGTGGAGGCCAGCGAGAAGTTGCCCGTCGAACTCTCCCTTGCCGCCGCACCAGCGGCCTCCTGGCCGACATGGAGCACGGAGGTCGCGAGCGACGTCATCCTCGAGACGCCGAACGCGATCGCGGCGGCCAGGAACGGCACCGACATCGACAGATACCCCGACATCACCGCCACGTCGGTGGCCACCGCCCGGATGCCGGCCTGGGAGACCAGGGCGATCCCGATATCCCCGCCGGGCATGAGGGCGACGGCGCCCATGCGCTCGGCGGCTTCGCCCATCGCGATGCGGTGCAGGATCGCGTAGAGCGGCCCCCACGATTGCAGCCAAACCAGCCCGGTGACATAGGACTTGAAGATCGCCGCCCCCGCAGGGGTGAGCATCAGCAGCACCGCCATCGGGAACGCGCCGACGTACAGGCACTCGAACACGATCCGGAGCATCGGCACCCAGGTCTCGGCCTGCCGGCCAATGGCCCGGTAGGCGGAGACGGTCTGCGCCTCGGCGCGGGCCTCGGTATAGGCGGCGAGCGCCGCGACGTTGCCGGCCTCCGCCGCCCACTGCCCGCCGGCCTCGTGCACGGCGTTGAGCAGCATCTGCTGGCGCAGGATCTCGGCGGCCGAGCGCGAGGCGCCGATCAGGAAGTCGTGCGCGGCCGGTAGCGCCGCCATGAGTTCGGCACGCGCCAGCGCCTCGGTGGCCGCGCCGGGGAAAAGCCGCCGCCCGAACACGGCGCCGGCGCGCGCCACCTCGGCCGCCCATTGCGGGCCGAGCCGACCCGCCGCGTCCGCGCAGGTCACGACCGCGCGGTCCACCCCGCCCCCGGCGTTGCGTTCGGCGAACTCCACCATGCGCGCGGGCGAGGCGCCCGCGGAGGGCGAGCGGCCCGTGTCGGTCACCAGCGTCCACAGGTCGGTAGACTCGCGCAGTTCGTCCGCGGAGACGTGCCCCAGCAGCAGCGCGTAGAACACGCACTGGCGCGCGTAGGCCCGCAAATTGCGGGCGAACACCGCGTCCGTCACTTCCAGGCGCGTCGCGTCCGCCGCGAGCCGCGCCCCGAAGATCATTCCGTGGCGCTGGTAGGCGAGATCGTTCGGCAGCGCGAACGCCTGCTCGGTCAGCCGGGTCAGCCCGTCGCCGACCTCGGAGGTCATCGAGGCGAACAGCGCCAGCCCGATGGGCACGTTGGCCACCACGGCCGGGGCCAGCGCCGGATCGAGCCGGTCGACGACCCGAACCGTGGCCTTGGGCACGATCATCGCGCCCCACACGGCGACGAACATCAGGATCCATTTGCCGTTGTCCTTCCACGAGCCACCGAAGGCGGTGTGGAACAGCACCCAGGCCAAGCCCGCCGCGCCCGCGAGCTGCGCCAGCATCACGTACGCGCCACCGGACGTGATCGCCGCGACGGCGTTCAGGAGGTCGACCAGATACGCGCCGCCGCCGAGCGTGAATATTTCGTACATACCGTGCCTCCGATCCACCGCGCCGCCAGGCGCTTAGCGGCCTCGGGCGTAGGCGAGGGCGGCCCGCAGGTCGGCCGACAGCGCGCCGGCGAGTTCGGTCTCGATCAGCCGGAGCTTTTCGACGACGGCGAGCGCGGTGTTGAACCGCGCCAAGCCCTCGTTGCGGTGCTGCGCGAGCGCCGCGCGGTTGGCCCGCAGGCCTTCGCGCCAGCGCTCGAGCTGATCTCCGTCGGCGATGTCGAGCGTGCCCGCGCGCTCCTCCACCGTCCGGTGCAGGTCGGCGATCCAGACCTGCAGCAGGTCCAGCGCCACGGCCTCGGCAAGCGCGTCGATTTCGCTGTCGATCACCGCGCCGCGGTAGGCCGCGGCGGCGTTAATGACCCGGTACACGGGGATCGTAGTCAGGTTGACGAGGCCCAGCGCGTCGGGTGGCGGCGCCGTGTCGTTGCGCACGGCTTCCGCCAGGCGCCGCAGCAGGTCCGCGACCCGCGCCCGATAGCCGCGGTCGGCCGGGACGGCCGCCTGGCCCAGCGCCGGGTTCAGGCAGTCGGTGATGGTGTCGCATCGGTAGACCGGCAGGTTGCCGCCGCCCTCCATGAGCACTTCCGTCACGCGGCGGTCCAGCGCCAGCGGCTCGAGGATGCGCACCTGCGGGCCGGACGTGTCGCCGTCCGAGGTGGGCGCGGTGACGATCACGGTGCCCGAGACCGACATCGCGAACTCGGCGAGATCGGTGTCGGCGGACAGGAAGGCGGACGCCTGCACCGCCCGCCAGGCGTAGTTGACGTTGACCGGCACCTGGGCCGCCATGGGCCCGGTGGCCGAGGCGAGCGTCGAGTTGCGCTTGCCGCCCGCGCCGCAGCCGTGCTTCGCGGCGGCGTAGTCGGAGAAGATGCCCTGGGACGTGCCGATGGCGGCGCAGATCGCCTCGCTCGCGCGGTCGTTCTTCGCCCACGCCGCGCCCACCAGCGCCTGGGCGCTCTCGCAGGAGTTGAGGTTCTGGTTGTTCACCCACTGCGACAGCGCCCGGAGCTTGGACATCGTCTCGGCGATCACCGGCGAGATGGTCTCCAGCGCCAGCTCGAACGCGAACCCGGCGGCGTTCTGCGCCACCGCGCGGCCGAACGCGATCAACTGGTCGGAGTCGATGAACGAGAACGCCCCGGCGAAGGCGTCGATGCCGCCGCAGCCGGCCCGGAAGCTCGGCAGGCTGAGCGTCGCGATCTGCTCGGTGCGCACCGGGGCGCGCATGTAGAGGTTGCCGAGTGTCCAGTGGCCGGAGGCCTGGCCGTCGAACGCGGTGGGCCCGGTGGTGTTCACGGCCGCGCCCTGCCAGAACGACTCCATTTCCGAGAGCACGTCCGCCGCCGCTGGCGCGGCCGCAAGCGCAACGGCAATCGGGAGCGCGGCAAGCGCCCGGATTCCTCCGGTGCGTGTGCCCTTCCGTGGTGCCCCCCAGGGCGCTTTAGTAGTCATGGCCGGTCTCCCGTTGGGTGAGGACGAAGATGCGCTCGGCGAGCTGGTCCTCGGCGAGCACCCCGAACCCCACGGGCAGGACCTCGCGGGTTTCGGCGTCGAACAGGACGACCGCCGGCGTCGGCGCGCCGTCCAGGCCAAGCGCCGCGGCGCGGCCGTTGTCGGGCACGGCCTCCGGCCAGCCCTCCAGCGCCTCGCCGGTCATCGACACGGCCAGCACGTCGAGGCCGTGGCGCAGGGCGAACGCGCGCAGCAGCGGCCCGAACACCTTGCACTCGGAGCACGCCGGGTGGCCGAGATAGATCAGTCCGTAGCGTTCCGCCAGGTTGCGCAGCGCCGCATCGCGCTCCCCGCGCCGGGCGTCCGACCAGAGCTGCTTGGCGAGCGCGCCGACTGGGCGGGTCAGCGTGTAGTCCAGGTCCGGCGTCGCCCAGACCGTGCGCCGGAACGCGTCGGAGAAGGCGGCGGCGCGCTCAAGGGTTTCCCGTTGAAGATGCAGATACGCGGCCACCTTCGCCGGCGACGGATCGAGTATCGCCGCCGCGCGGGATTCCTCCAGCGCCTGGCGGATAGCCGCGATCCGTTGCGTCGCGCTTGCCAATGCCGGCACACCCGGATCGAACGGGATGCGAGATTCGTCGATGTACTCTTCCTCCCGGTCGCAGTAGAAGTGCCAGCCCAGGGTCTGCTCGCCGCCGGGCGCTTCGCACCAGCCGCGCCACTCCGCCGCTGCCGCGGCAGGAGACGTCAGGGCCACGGCGAGGCACGTAGCCAGCGCGCGCAAGGGATACGGGCGCCGGGGGATCATGGGTTCCGTCCGCGCAAGCGGCGCACGCGCTCCGCCATGTCGTCTTGCGTGCCGTCCTTCCCGGGCATGACGACGGCGGGCTCGCGCGCGCCGTCCTCCAGGTTCTGGGTGAACTCGGACAAATCCAGTCGGTCGAAGTCGATGCGCTCGATCTGGCCGACCGTGAACCCCTCGCAGTGGCCCCAGCCGATGCCGAGCTGCGGGCGCGCCTGCTGGTGCAGGATGCGGCCGAGCTTGGAGCCGAACAGGCACCAGGCGCGCTCGCGCGTCACGCACACGCCGAACACGCGCTTGGCGCACCGCCGTCCCAGGTAATGGGTGTTGCCAGCGTGGCGTTCCTGGGCCAGTTCCCTTTCCTCCGCGGAGCAGTTCGCGAGTCCCACCAGCAGCCCGGAATCACGGCAGCAATTGGCCAGTCCCGCGAACTTGATTTCGCAGGTGCGCTCCTCGCCGGAGAAGAACCGCAGATCGTTGCGGTCGAACTCCTCCCCGCCCATCTCCAGCACCATGTTGAGCATGGCCGCCGAGCGCGCGAACCCGGTGTTGCCCCTGGACGCGACGGTTTCGCAGCCGGCGCCGACGCAGTACGACGCGCTTCCGCACGATCCCCCCCGCCCGGCGTCGGTCACGCCAGCGGCGCAATCGGCCGAGCCGCCCGACGCGAGACCGCTGGCGCCGTGGCCGGCATCGTCCGGCGCGGACTGCACGGCCCGGGCGCGCGCCACCGCCGGATCGTTGGCCGGCACCGGGACGGCGGGGCGGACGGACGCGCCGTCGATCACCGCGCGTCCGGCGGAACCGCCGGGATCGCCGGGATCGGCCAGCCGCCGCTGCGCGGCGTTCTCCATCCCGGCGTCGGTGAGATGGCGCTCGGGAACGTTCGTGCCGGCGAAGCCGGGGACCGCTTGCGCCTTCAATGGGTCGTGGGCGATGGCGCCGGCCCGGGCGGCGCCGGCCTGGCCGACCTGCCGGGCCGCGTCCTTCGGGTCGTCGGCGCGGGCCGCGGTCCCCGACAGAATCCACAGCATCAGGCAGCAGGCGGCGAACATCGCCAGCCACGCCAGCAGCCGCACGATCCGGGTGGCCAGATCGACGAGCGGCGCCAGGCGGTGCGGCTCGGGTTCGCGCATCGTCGTCATGGCCGCAACCCCGGGCGTTCCGGGCGTTCGGCCGTCCCTTGGGCGGCTTGCCCGGCAAGCGCGGCCGGCCGGCACGGCGCGTCCGTTCGAGAGTCCGCGTAGGCGGAGCCCGACAGCGCCCAGAGCATCAGGCAATACCCGCCCGCCATCGCCGCCCAGGCGAGCAGGCGCACGGCATTCGCAACGCGCTCGACCGCGGCCGCGATCCGGCCATCGGGGGCGCTCGCCGCGGCCCTCACGGCCGCCTCCCGAGCCGTTCGAGGTGCGCGATTGCGGTCTCGCGCGCGACAGCGCCCTCGGCGGCGATGGCTTCCAGCGCCGCGGCCAGGCCGATGTTGCCGGCCACCGCGTCGAACGGCGGCGGTGCGTCGTCCGCGCAGCCGCGGCTTGCACAGGCTGGGACGCCGCCCGGCACGGCGATCACCGCCGGCACGCGCTCGACACCGAACAGCCTGAACAGCCGGGGATCCACGGCGACGCCGGATTCGTGGCCGCCCAGGCGACGTCCGATCTCGGTTGCCGTGGCCCGCAGTCCGCCGGTAGATACGCCCCGCAGTACCAGCGGCGCGCCGGTCCGCGCGGTTTGCGCGGCCCACTGCGCCCAGCTCGCCTCCGGCACCGCCAGGCTCATGAACACCAGCACCTCGGCCGTGCCCTGGCGGGCGGCGAAATTCTCCACGGCCCGCCCCGCGTGGTTCTCGGCCGGAAGCGGAGCGGGGGTTTCGCCCATTCCGTCCGCGGCGCCGGCGACCGTCTCCGAAGCCGCCGAGCCGGCGCGCCGAAGTGCGTCGGCGACCGCCGAGCCGGTCCAGTCGGCAATCTCGCCGGACCCGGCCGATTCGCCGGACCCGGCATGGGCCGCGTCGACCAACGCGCGAACGTCGGCGATTTCCTGTCCGGCGCCGCCGGCTTCCTCAATGACGGCCCGCGCCAGATCCTCCGCCGACGGCGGCGGTTCCTGGGCCAGGGCCGGCGCCGCGCACAGCGCCAGCAACGCCGCGGCGGCGAGGCCGCGCCGCAGCGTCCGCCGTGTGTGACACTGTCGTGTGCAAGTCTGCCGTGCGCAGCACCGCCCGGCTCGGGCGAGGGCTCCGGCGCGCTGTCCGAGGGTTTTCGTTACAAGATGCAGCAATTGCGTTTCCTCCACAGCAAATAGCCGAAGCTCTCGCCCGAAACGGGCAGTTCGCGAAGCGCCTCCCACAGCACCGAGGTCCGGCCCGTGGGGTTGCAGCCGGCCGCCGGTGTCGTCGCCGGCACGGGCTGCGTCATCTGCCAGCGGTACTGGCTTTTCTTCATGACCGGCATCGGGTAGTCGCCGCACAGCGCCGCCGAACCCGAGGTGCCCCGGGCCAGTCCCAGGCGGTGCAGCCGGTACACCAGCCGCTGGGCCGCGAGCAGCGACGCCTGAACGCCGCCGACATGCGCGGCGACGTTGCCGGTCAGCGGATACATCCCGCCCTGGCAACCCGCGCACCAGAACAGCGGGTCGAGCGGCAGGCCCGCCGAGGCCGCGGCGCAGTCGGCCGCGCACGCCGCCTGCGCCGGCACATTCGCGAACAGCGCCGCCTCCGGGTTCAGCAGGAACGACAGCTCGTCGTCGAGCCACGCCGGATCGAGCTCGGAGATCCAGGCGATGTCGAGGCTCCCGCCCTCAAGACACCCGAGGTCGAGCAGCGCGCCGATCCACGACAACAGCGGATAGACGTAGTAGTGCGCGTGCCACACGGAGCCCGCCGCGCCGTCGCCCATTGACGACCCGGTGCGCCCGCGCGCCGCCGGCAGGCCCGGATCGAGGTCCAGCCCGCCCAGGTTGGGGAAGCACCAGGGCGTGCGCGTGACGTCCACCAGCCGCGCCGGCTCCCACACCCCGAGCGACAGCCCGATGCGGGGGATGGGCGAACCGCAGAAGCAGATCGGAGACGAAGGGTTGGGCGTGTCCGGCGCGCCGGAGGCCCCACCGATGCTGACCGGCCCGATGGAGATCGGGAACAGGCACTCCCAGCACACGTCGGCGATCGGGTTGACGAAGCGGCCCGTGCACACCTGCGCCGAGGCGCCCGCGGACCAGAGCGCGAGGCCCAGGGAGGCGGCCGCGGCGGCCGCGAACGGCAGGCGCCTCACGGGCGTTCCTCCTTGCCGGGCGAACCGTCCGCGTTGCGGACGCGCCGCCCGAGCACGTTCAACACGCCCTGCGGGCCCGCGACGACGATCTCGGTCACGACTCTGTCGTTGCCGTCGCGGTCGCGGTACTCGCGCGTGGAAAGGCGGCCCTCGACGAGCGCGGCGCTGCCCTTGCGGAGCAGCCTTTCGGCGGCGTCCGCCGCGGCGCCGTAGGCCACGACGCGATGCCACTCGGTGTTTTCGGCCGGTTGGCCGTCGCGGTCCGTCCAGCGCTCGGTCGTGGCGAGCGGGAACGACGCGGCCTTGTTGCCGTTGTTCAGCGCTCGGACCTCGGGGTCGCGTCCGGCGTGGCCGAGCAGCGTGACCCGGTTCATGTTCAGCATGGGGGTTGTCTCCTATCGGTGGGTTGAGGGATGGATTCGGATGGCGGGGCGCAGCCGGCCGGCGGCCGGTCCCGGACCGGGATTTCGGTCAGCAGCAGGCGATTTCCGCTCTTGGCATGTTCCGCGTCCGGGGATTGCCCCCGGCCGGGTGTTTTCTCCCCGTCAAGGGCCGCGCCAGCGGCCAGCACGGTGGGGGTGGCGCGGATGGCGAACCGCTCGGCGAGCCGCCCGCCGAGGTCGAAGTAGAACGGCCGACCGTGCCGGCGCATGAGGTCGAGCGGACGTCCGGCCAGCAGCACGATCTTCGCGGGCCGTTCGCGCGCCAGCGCCCAGGCCACTTCCGCCTCGCGCCGCCCGTCGACGAACAGCACGTCGGCCGTCAACGTAAGGTGCTCGAACGGGTCGATCCGGGCGCCCGCCGCCGCGAGGATTTCGCCGTCCGGGCCGAGGATGTCCTGGGCCACGACGATGGCGGGGTCGAATGCGCGGGCGCGGTGTTCGGTGGCCGGGACGATGCCGGGCACGGGCTCCTGTTGCTCAAGGGAACGCTGGGCGCGCTTGCGCGCCTCGTCTTCCAGCCGCGCCAGTTCGCCGGAGCGCTCCATGAAGGTGAGCCGCGCCTCGATGTCCGCCAGCAGGTCGGGCTCGGCGATCGGCCAGGTCGCGCCGCGCACGCCAAGGTCCTTCGCCGCCGCGGCTGCGGCGCCCAGTGCGAGTGCGGCCAGAACCGTCCACGCCGCAACGCAAGGAATCCGCCGCGTCATCGTCCTTCCTCCCTCAAATCGTTCTCAGGGCCCGGCTCGGCCGCCATGCCATCCGGTCCGACAAAAGGACCGTCGAGCCCAAGCCAGGGAATGTCCGGGAGCGCCACGGCGCGTCCGAGGATGCGCTCCCGGGGCACCAGCCCGATCTCCGCGTAGCGGCTGTCGTGGCTGTCGGGGTGATCCGCGTGCAGGAAGTAATGGCCTGCCGGAACGGTCCCGGACGCGACCGGCGCCAGCCGGCGGCCGTCGAGGGCGTTCGGCTTGGCGCGGCCGACCGCCGTGCCGTCGATTTGCACGGTGCCGTCCGCGTCCACGGCGACCGACGCGCCCGGCAGGCCGCGCACGGTCTTGAGATACGGCACCGGCGAGTTCAGGTTGTCCGGCGGCTCGAACATCACCGTCGCGCCGAACTCGGGTTCCCCGAACAGGGGCAGGCGCAGGTAGCCCCAGGCGTCGTCGGACCAACTCGCGTTGAAGTGCACGAGGGAGAGGATCGTCAGCCACAGCGCCAGAAGGCCGAGCAGCAGAACCAGCGCCGCATGGCCCCGTTCGCGCTCCGGCCGGCCCCGGACCGATTTTCCGCGCGCCGTCATGGCCGGACCTCCGGGACTGCCGCTTGGGAACCCGCCGGCTGGCCGTCCGCCGGGGATTTGCCCCCCGATAGAGGAGTGTCGGTGGACAGGGCGCGCGCGATCTCCGAGCGCACCTCGGCCGTGAGGTCGGGGGCGCCGGCGGCGACGCCGCGGATCGGCAGCAGCACCGCGCCGTGACGCTCGGCGACTTGCCGAAGCGCATCCTCCAGCGCTTGTGCCCAGGCGCGCGTCATCGCCGCCGTTTCCCCCGCGCTCCCCTCGGCGTTCGCCGTCCGCCCGGCGTGCTCGGCGACGAGCTCCGTCAATCCGACGGTCGCGATCCGCGGGACCGCCTCGATCATGTATCGCGCGATCCCGACGCCAAGCACCGCCGCAACCCCCAGGTTGAGCAGCACGGCGCAGCCGAGCAGCCTCAGCTCGCTCACGTTCCGCACTCCCCGGGCGCGCGTGCCGCAGCCTGGCGGCGCGGCGAGAACGGCAGGTACGCGCGCGTGTCCCGATGCTTGAACCAGCCCGTGCCGTCCTCGTCGTGGAACATGTACATGTAGTGGCCGGCCCAGCGCGGGTCGGACCGCTCGGCGGACAGGAGCCCCGCCAGGATGGCGGTGCGGAACACATCCTCGGCGTCGCGGACTACCCTCAGCTTCGGGTCGTGGCGCCGGTCACGCCGCGCGCGGGCGGCCTTGGCTTTCCGGGTCCGTCCCATGCGGCGTTTTCTCTCGTTGCGTCCTCGCCAGGTGCGCGACATCGGAGTTCTCCTCTTGATCGTTCGTGTTCGGGCCGGCCGGACTTGCGCCCGCGCCAGCGGGGTTTGCGCTCCCGCTAGGGGGGCCGGCGAGTTCCCGGAAGCGATTGAGCCACAGCCGGGCGGCCTTGCCCGGCTCGACCGGACGGATGCGGCGTTTCAGCGGCGGGAACGCCACGCCGGCTCCCCGGCCGAAGCCAGCGCCTTCGAGATCGCGGCGCTCGGCCGCGCCGGTCATGCGGGCGACGAAGCGCAGCAGATCCCCTTGTTCGGGCGTGGGTGCGCCGTCGACTCCCGCGGCCTCGAGCACCGCGCGGTCGATGGCCGCGCCGTCGCGGCGATGACGCTCCGCGGCGCGCGCGGAAGTCGCACCGCCGGCCTCGGCGTCGCCGAGCCACGCGATCCGCGCGTCGGCGAGCAGAGCCCGTAGCGCCAGCGTCCGGCGCTCCTCCGGCCCGAGCCCGTCCAGCGCCTCGATCGCTTCGCTCGCCACGGCGGCCCGCTGCGCGACCGAGTAGAACCGGCGCGTCTTGCCGCCCCAGCGGCAGGTGTTCGCCAGCACATGCGCCAGCGCCTCGAAGTCGATGCCGGCGGCCGTCAGCCCGGACGGATCTCCCGGCCAGGCCGGCAGCGCCGGGCGTGTCGCGGGTGCGCTCATTCGTCTCCTCCCTTGGAATTCGCGGGTTGCGTTTCGGATGCGGTCGGGCGTTCCGCCCCGGCGATGCGGTCGATGGCCTCGACCGTCGACAGCCCTCCGGCCTTGAGGCGCTCGACCTCGGCGAACGCCTCCCCGCGCGAGGAGAACAGCGCCACCGACCACGGATCGAGCACCAATCTCGCCACGCGCCAGCCGTCCGGGCCGTGCAGCACGAGCTCCGCGAACCGACCGTCGGCGGTGGTCAGGCTTTTCAGCGCCTGCTCCATGCCGGGGTCGCAGTGGATGCGTTTTTCGGACTTCAAGAGCTCCACCGACTCGTCCTTCTGCGCCAGGAAGATCACCCAGTCGGAGTTCTCCCAGGCGGCCCGCGCCGCGGGATTGGCGTAGTAGTCGTTGACCGACTGCGTGCCGGTCACGAGCGAACCGCGGTATTTCCGGGCCCGGCGGGCCGCGCCCTCGAGAAAGGCCCGGCTGTCGTCGCCGGACAGCAGGTCCCAGGCCTCGTCGATGACGATGGCCTTGGCCCGCGTCCGCTCGCCGTGGTACATGCGCTGCGTGGCGAGGAACACCACCAGCATCAGCACCACCGCCTGCAGGTCGCCCCGGCCCTTCAGTTCCGCCAACTCGAACACGGTCACCGACCGGCCGAGGTCCGGCACGGCAGTGCCCTCGAACAGCCGGCCCATCGACCCGCCCGGGCACCAGGGTCCCAGCGCGGTTGCCATGTCGGCGGCGCGCCGGTCGCCGCGCTCCTGAAGGTGCCTGCGCACGGCGGCCAGGTCGGCGGCGTTGCCGCCCTCGTCCCAGGCCGCCGCGATCGCCTCGTGGATCAGCGCCGCCTCGATGTCGTCGATCGCGCCGCTTCTGCGGCACATGCGCGAGAGCACGCCGGCGAGCATCGCGAAGCACTCTTCCCGGTAGTCGCCGTCCGCTTGCGCGGCGGCCGAATCGATCATGGCGAACGGGTTCAGGCAGGCTGCGTCCTTGCCGAACGCGATGAACGCGCCGCCAAGGGCTTCCGCGGTGTGCTGGAACGAGCGCCCGTCGTCGATGACCACCGCCTCGCCGCCGGCGCCGACGATGCCGGCGACCAGTTCCTGCATCAGCACCGACTTGCCGGAACCGGACTTGCCGGTGACGGCCACGTTGTAGTTGCCGGCCGTGTTGGCGAACGGCGACCAGCCCGCGGGCTGTCCCCGCCGCCCGATCAGCAGCAGCGCCGGGGGCGTGTCGGGCGAGAACGGTTGGCCGCGCCACTCGCCGTGAAGCGGAGCCAGGTTGACCGCGGCGGAGGTCAGCAGGGTCCTCATGCGGCCCATGCGTTCCAGATCGTCCGCGAGCCCGCCCGCCGGAACCATCGGCAGGCCGGCGAGCCACAACGGCAACTGCACGTAGCGCTCGGCGGCCATCCGCCAGCCCTGGCCGTGGTAGATCGCGCGCACCGCCTGCTCCGCCTCGTCAACGGCTGCCGCCGGGGCATACACGGCGACCGTGTAGCAGGCCCGGACGAGGCGCTCGCCGTCCTTGAGGCGTTCGGTCACGAACTGCCAGTCGCGGGCCTTTTCGGGCAGTCCGGGGAGATACCGCGCGATGCCGGTGCCCGCCTGCTGGGTGGCGCGCGCGGCCTTGAAGACCGCGCGGTCGACGGCGGCCTCGTCGCCGGTCACGACGGTGAGGCAGGTCAGCACCGGGCAGCCCGGCTGGAGGAACTCGCGGTGGAAGTCCCCGATCAGCGCGTTGCCGCGCCAGCCCGGCCAGACCTCCGGGAAGGCCGAGGCGGTGAGCACCCGCACCGCCACGTCGGTTCCATCGGGATCGTGGAACACCAGGCCCGTGGGCGCGACCGTGAGCGCGCGCCCGGGGGCGGCGCACTGAAGATGCAGCGGATCGCGCGGCGACCAGCGCCGCCGGGGGCGGGCCAGCCCGGAACGGCCCAAGCCGGAACGGTCCAGGTTGCTGTCGCGGCTTTCGTTCACAGCCGGCGCGGTGAGCTCCGCCGCCAGCGAGAGCAGATCGTCGGGGCCGAGCCGGCGCGCCGAGGCGCCCGCGGACGCGAGCGTGCCTTCGAGCGCCCGGCGGAAGGCGGCGAGCGCCGTCTCGGGCGCCGGGCCCGGCGGACCGGACAGCGCCGCGCAGACGAACACGCGGTAGTCGGACAGCGTGAACGGCGGGCCGCCCCCGTGCAGGGGACGCCAGCCCGCGTGCGACAGCAGCCGCCCGCGACGCTCGCGCATCGCGGCCTGCACCCCACCGGCCCCGCGGCGGGGCGCGCCCCAGGCGTCGAGCGCCGCCCCGAACCGGGGGCTCGCCCAATGAATCGCCTGCACCACGCAGCGCTCCGGCGCGGCGTCGGCCAGCGCGCCCGACAGCGCGCCCAGGGTCTCCGCGTCGATTCCCGCGAACGGCGGGATCTCGATCGCGAACCCGACGCTGGACGCGTTGAAGTAGAGTTCGGAGGTCTCGTCGAAGGCGCGCCAGGGCAGCAGTCCATGAAGCGCCGCGGGAATTTCAGGCGGCGCCCACGGTTCCAGCCCTGCCGGGCCCTCAAACAGGTCCTTGAGCCGCGCCATCATCGCGGGCGCTTCCAGGCCGCGGGCGCGATCACGATGCGCACCCAGGAGGCCTCGCGGTAGACGCCGTTCTCGTCCACGTAGGGTGCGATCCAGACGCGCCCGATGGTCTCGGGAAGGCGCACTCTGGCGTCCGGTGGCGGATGGTCCGCGCCCGAAGAGGCCGGATGCCCGTCCGCCCGATCGCCGATTTCAACGGCCTCATTGGCGGGGTCTGGCCCATCTTCCGGCGTTGCGGGGGCTTCCGCCTCGTCCCGGCCGTGCCCGAGCACTCGGGCGAACCAGCCGAAGGGGCGGCAGAACACGGGACAGTCGCGCCCGCGACCGTCGCGGACATTTTCCATGGCTCTGCCGGACGCTGAATGGCGCCGGGCTCTCGTCGCCGAAATGGCCGGTCTGGATTCGACGCGTGCGTCCAACCGATATCCGTCATCTGCCAGGGGGCCGCGCCCCGCGAGGGGTTCGCCGCCCGCCGGATGCCTGGCGTCCGCGAGGGGGACCATCGGATCGGCGGCGCCGACGCTGGCGCAGTGCGCGCCCTGGGCGAGCGGGCATTGCCAGTCCTCGCCGACATGGGTCGCCGCGCAGCCGGCCAGCGCCAGGGCGGCCGCGGCCGCCATCGCAGGCGCGAGCGCGCGGCGAAGCCTGTTCAGTTTCTCAACCGTCATCGTTCGTTCTCCGTGTGGGTTGGTCGCCAGGCCGCCCGTCGAGCCGCGTGCCCTCCAAGAACACGACGGTGACCGCGGTGCCCGCCTGGAGCTGGATTACCGGCTGGTACTGCTCGGCGCGGCGGATCAGGTAGTCGGAGACGCGCCGGCCCGCCGAAGAGGCGCCCGCGCCGATGCCGGCCCGGCCGATGTCGTCGAGCCCGGTGTTGGCGACCGCCGCCGTGTTGGTCCCGGTCGCGACCGCCTGGGGCGCGAACGCGCTTGAGACGCCCTGGCCGACGCCGGAGACGAGCCCCGCAAAAAACGCCTTCTGCACCAGCGCGCCCTCTCGGCTCACGACGGGTCCGCGCACGCCGGCCTTGCCGGCGCCCGCGACGAACCCGGCCACCTCGGTCTCTACCACCGTGCCGGGCTCGGAACCCGAACAGGTGAGCGTGCGCAGCCGCGCATAGACCTTCTCGGACGACAGGTCGCCGTAGGCCGCCCCGGTGACGGTGCAGCCGTGAAGATCGACGGCCTGCGCCGCCCCGTCCTCGGCCGCCGTCCACGCGGGCCCCGTGATCCTGAGCAGCACCGGGCGCGGATCGCCCTGCGAGGCGACCCCGGCGGAGGCGTCGACGCCCGCGACCACCACCGCCTCGGCATGGCTGCCTGCGGGCAGCCAGACCGACAATTGCCGGGCATCCTCGCCCCCCGCCTCCCGGAACAGCGGCTCGTCCAGCGGAAAACGCTCGATCAGCCCCTGCGGCGGCTGCGCCGCGGCAGACGCCTGCGGGGCGGCGGAAGAAACCATCGAACCGCCCGATGCGGAAGAACCGCCGCGCGCGGCGCCCGGCGCGAACACGTCGCCGCCGCTGAAGGGGTCGACGAGGCCAGGTCCGTTCGAGGCTTGGCCGCTCGCAGCCTCGCCAAGCGCTGCCGTGAGGCGGTCGATGATGCCCTTCGCCTCGTCGGCGTTGCCGCGGATTTCCTCCAGCAGCCGGCGGTTCTCGTCGGCGAGCTGGAGGTTGGCGTTGCGCACGTCGCGCAAGTCCGCCTCAAGCCGGCCCATCCGGGCCTCCGAGCGCCGCGTCCAGGTGTCCTCCGCCGTGTCCGGCCCCGCCAGCTCGGCGGCAATCCGCGCGCCCGGCGCGGACGGGCCGCCGCCGGAGCCGGACAGCCACGCGGCCAGCGCGAGCAGCGCCACGGCGGCGACCGCCGAGAACAAGAGTATCTGGCGGTTGCGCACCTGCCGGGCGCCGCCGTCGACCCCTTGCGGGGCGGTGCTCTTGTGGGCGGCGGATCCGGTCCGGCGCTGCGCCCGCGGATTGCCGTTTCCGGCGCTCATTGCGCGCGCGCCTCGCGCACGACCACCGCCAAGCGTCCCGCCGTATGGCGGTAGTCGTCATGTTCCGGGATCCACACTGCCACGACGTTCGGGCCCAGGGTCGCGGCCAGGTGCGGAGCGTCCGATGGAGCGTCAACGCCCAACGCGAGCACCAGCGCCTCGAAGCGCACTCCGCGCCAAACCTCGACCGGAACGATGTCCGGATCGGCGGCAGGGTCCTGATCGGACTGTCCGACCCGCAGGTTCGGGGACGGCTCGCCGCCCGCCACCGCCCGGAGCAGTCCGGCGATGGCCGCGATGCGGCCGGTTTCGGGGACCAGCGCGGCCCGATCCGCCGTTTCCCGATCCGCATTGCGCAGCAGGATCTGCGACGGCCCGCGGGGAACCGGAATCAAATTCAGCCGGTAGGTCGAACCCGTCTCCGATCCGACGAACAGCGCCTGCGGCGCGGCAGGTTCCTGCGGGGCGGCAGACACTTGCGGGGCGGCGGGTTCCGCAACGGGATGGAGATACAGGTCGCCCGCCACCGGGTCGTGCTCCACCGCAAACCCCTCCCCAGGGAGGCGGATCACCCGCTCGATCCGGTCGCCGAGCAGCGCCACCCGGACCACGCCGTCCGCCGACATCTCGGCGGCCAGCTCGGCGTGGTCGGCGGCGTCCAGTATGCGCGTTCCGGCCGCGGGCTCCGCCGCCGCGAGCGCCGTGCACAAACTCATCAGGAGCGCGGCGGCCAGCGCACCAGCGCGGCGGCGCCTTCGTAGGTTCATTCTCATTCTTCCTCCTCCAGGTCCTCGAACCGCAAGAGTCCCAGCCGCCCGCCGTCGATGCGGAAGGCAAGCCGGTAGGTCTTGCGCTCACGCGCGGACTCCTCGCGCCCGATCCAGGTGGCGAGTTCGCCCCGGACCTCGACGGTCAGCGACTCCGGGTCGGCATCGACGCCCCAGGGATAGAACGCGCTCGACAGGTCCCGCCGGGCCATGCGCTCGGCCTCCGAAGCCACCCAGGCGCCGATGGCGCCGCGGGCTTGCGCCGCGCTCATCCGGGCCGCCGCCTCGCGCACGTGGCCTGCGTTCTCCGGCGTCAGCGTCAGCAGCGTCACCGCCGCGGTGCGCGCCGCGTCCTCCAGGTAGCGCCGTCCCGCCCAGCTTCCGCCGACCTCCCACACCGGGCCGGACACCGCCGGCACCAGCACGGTCACGGCCTCGCGCCCGGCCATCCCGACCGAGAGGGCGAGGTTGGCGACAAGCGAGAGCCCCAGCAGCACCGCCAGCGCGAGGCGCGTGTCGCGCGCCTTGCGGCGCTCGGTTTCACGAACTTCCCGTCGCATGCGCCGTTGGCCTCTCAGCCCAGGTACCGGCGCACATGGCTCGGCGGCGTGGCCTTCAGGCGCAGCGCGAAGTCCGGCAGGAACCAGTACAGGGCGAAGTGCACGACATGGGCCCCGCCGCCGCGCTTGATCCGGCGCAGCAGCAGCCAGCCGCCGACGCCGGCCACGAGTCCCGTGACGAAGGCATTGGCGGCGAGTCCCAGCAGCGCAGGACCGACCAGCACAACGGCCTCGTCCGCCGTCCAGAACAGCCAGCGCTCCGGATCGTCGAGACGGCGGGGGATCGCGTGTCGCGCGGTGTCGTTCATGATCGAATGTGCGCTCTCAGACGATCGCCGTGCCGACCAGGCCGGTCACGATGCCGACGCCCGCGCCGGCCGCCACCCCGACGCCGACAGCCCCGAGAAGCTGCTGGGTGTTGAAACGCATCACCGAGCCGACCAGCGCCGCGCCCACGGCCAAGGCCGCGGCGAGCTGCCCGCCGGTGCCCGAGACGATGTTCGTCACCGTGGTCAGCGGCCCCTGGAAGGTCGTGTCCGAGGAGGCGAACGCCGCGTCGGCGCCGAACGCCAGCGCCAGGCACCCCACCGCGAAAGCGGCCAGTGTCCGCACGGCCGCTGGCGCGGCGGCGTGCCTGATCGCGCCCGACATGATCGCCCTGTACCGCCGGGCGCGGTTCCGCCTTGCGCAACGCCGCATCATGTGCCGTTCTCCCCGCCGTCGTCGGACGTCGAGGTCCTGCGCCGGGCCGCGGCCCAGGCCTCCAGGTCGGCCCGCGCGTAGAGGATGCGCGATCCGAACCGGTGAAACGCCGGCCCCTCGCCGGTGACCCGGTAACGGTCCAGCGTGCGGGGCGAAAGCCCCAGAAAGGCCGCGGCCTCGCGCGTGCCCAGATACTTCGTCGGTTGCCCGCTCATGGAAGTGCCTCCTTCTTTGTCGTTGTCGGGGGACGCGTCCCCGTCGTTGGTGTCGCATCGGCGCGGCGCGGCCGGCCCGCCGGCCGCGATCTCGTGGATCGCGGCGCGCTCGGACTCGTTGCAGCGGGTCGCCATCCAGGCGCGCACCCGTCCTACGGTGTCGAGCCGGGGCGAGACGCCCCGGCGCAGCCGCGCGACGAACGAGGGGTCGCCCGCCGCGTCCAGCCCGAGCACGTAGGGCTTGGTGCGCGTGATCTCGATGAACGCCTCGATCTCGGCCCGGAACGCGGGTCCGAGAGGTTCCTCGCCGATGAAGACGAGCACCTTGTCGGCCGTGTCCACACGCGGAACGCGGCCGCGCCTCAGACGCAGCACGAAGGACGGATCGCACAGGGCGTCGATGCCGAGACGCGCCGGCGGGGTGCCGGTGCGCTTGAGCCAGTCCTCTACGGTGTCACGGAATTGGGCGGCGAGGTCGTTCATGCCGCGCAACGATACGGACGTGAAATATCGTTGACAATAGTGTCTGTTAGTGAATAAGCTATCGCTGGGCGACACCCGCGCGAGGACCCGCGATGCAGAACGACCCGGTGCGACAGAAAATCCGAGATCTCCTCTGGGAGGCCGGACTGAACATGCGCGAGGCATCGCTCGCCATCGGCCGCAACGTGAGCTACGTGCATGGGTTCCTGGAACGCGGCACCCCCAAGGTGCTCGGCCACCGCGACGCGGAGAAGCTCGCGGAGGTTCTTGGCTGCGGCATCGAGGACCTGCGACACGCCGAACGCCCGCCCACCCGCAAGGGCCGGGGCCCCAAGCCGCGCCGCGGCCGCGCGCCGGAAGGCTCCCCCGTGCCGCTCGCCGGCATTCCGGAAGTGGAGGTGGAAGCCTCGGCCGGCCCGGGGGCGCTCGCCGGCGAGTTCGTGGCCGAAAAAGCCCGCTGGTACCTGCCCGAGGGGATGATCCGCTACGAGGGCGGCGCGGTTCCCGACGCCATGCGCGTGTTGCGGGTGCGGGGGGAATCCATGGAGCCGGAACTGTCCGAGGGCGACCGGCTGCTCGTCGACACCTCGAAACGGAAGCCCGCCACCGGGGAGATGTTCGTGCTGTGGGACGGCAACGGGCTGGTGGTCAAGCGCGTGGAGCGCGTCGCCGACCCCGAAGGCGAGCCGGGATTGCGTCTCAAGTCAACCAACGCTGAATACGTCGACTACACTGCGCCCGCCTGTGACGTGCACATCGTCGGCAAGGTGCTGTGGACCGTCAGGAGGGTGTGAGGAGAAGTGGCGAGGTATCGGTTCCCTATTGCGTCACAACCAAATCGGTGTGGAGGGCTAGGCACAATATGTTCCAGACCAACGCTATCTTGAATCTAGCATTGACGGCATCAGTACAACAACTTAATATGTGGTTAACCCCACTTTCAGGCGGGGTTTCTTCTCATGAACTACACTGCGGGCCAGCTACAAGAGGCTGCCGGACTCTCCAAGGAAGCATTTCGACACTGGAAGCGGGTGTTGCCTGGCTTTGCGCGTGGGAAGAGTCGTCGTCCGAGTTTTTCTCCGGGGGATGTTCTGGCATCAATCGTTCTGCAGTGCTTGACGCACGGCTGCGGCGTACGCATCGGGGATTTGAAAACGGTGGCGAGTACCATCTTCGATGTCTGCAACGAGACGTCGTGGGATGTTCTGGCAGACAGGACCCTAATCATCGACTTGTCCCGGCAAGCCTGTTTCATGGTTCCCAACGCTGACCCAATGCCCGGAGATGGCGCAGTAATGGTGTGTCCGATGGAACCAATTATCGGGACGCTGCGCGATCACCTGTTCCGCTCGTCTCCCGTCGCAGCCGAAAAAGCGCGGCAGCATAGTGCTGAGATCTCGGGAGTGGCATCAGCCGAGGTGCAATACCGATGAGCTCCGCGCTTGCACAGCCTCTCTCTACGACCTGGAAAGATCGCCTCGACTTGTCCAACCGCGGGATCCCGGAACTTTATGAAGACGCCGCAGCCGTTGGACGGAGCCCGCATGCAAACGCGATAAGGATGACCTTGGCAGACCTAGGCGCATCGGCGGTGTTTTGTGTCCAGGGTGTGCCGACGGTTGTGATTGTCGTGCTTGATGACTATCAACGCGAACGAGTGATCGAGTTGCATGGCGCCCTATGGAATCAAGGCTTGGCTGCACTCCTGCTGGTCATTTCGGGCGATACTCTGCGTGCATTCTCGCTCGCGCGAATTCCACACAGCGGCGATCCGGAATTCGACAGCCGATGTCTGGTCCGCCAGCTCGATGCCGTCGCGGACGGGCTTGCCATCAAGGACTTCATCTACGGCGCGGAGTCCGGTCGGCTCTGGGAGCACCATGCTGATCATTTCAGAGCGAGCGAACGGATCGATCAGGTTTTGCTCGATAACCTCTCGGCGTCTCACGCCGCGCTTTGCCAAGATGGTCTGTCCACGGATGCCGCCCAGGCGCTCCTCATCCAGACAATGTTTGTCGCCTACCTGGAAGATCGGAACATTGTCGGACCCGAGTACTTCCGTATCGCTTCCGGTGGTGCCTCCGAAACGTTTATCGGACTGCTTGAGTCGACAAACGCTACGGGCCTATATCGACTGTTCGATAGCTTGCGTGAGGACTTCAACGGCGACCTATTCGTAGCTCCGTGCTCATTCGATGAGAACGGGCCCCGACCACGAGTCGTCCGAACGAATTTGCAGACTTTGGCGAGGTTCCGGAGCGGACGCGAAGTCATGACTGCAACCGGTGGCCAGTTGCGCTTTTGGGGCTATGACTTCAAGTACATTCCGATTGAACTAATCAGCGCGGTGTACGACCGTTTCCTGGGCGCGCAAGAGTCGCAACGCCGAGTGCGTGGCGCGTACTACACGCCAATGTTCCTTGCGGATACCGTTATTTCGGCATTGTGGGACACCCTGCCCGCGAGCACCAAGTTGAAAGGTCAGTTCCTCGATCCAGCATGCGGTTCGGGCGTATTCCTCGTACGGTCTTTCCAACTCTTGTGCGAACACTGGCGCGACACCCGCGGATCGCGAACGATCCGATGGGACAGTCTGCTCATGATCCTGTCCCGCCTGCGCGGGTGTGATGTAAACGCTGGTGCGGTCCGGGTTGCGGTGTTCTCGCTATACGTCGCACTCTTGCAGGAAGTCAACCCACCGGACATACAACTGCTAATCAAGCGGGGCAGGCTGCTGCCCGAGTTGTGGGGCCGTAATCTTTGCGCGCAAGACTTCTTCCAAGCTTCTGAGGAGGAATTGCAGGCGGAGGTGATTCTCGGCAACCCACCATGGTCGAGCCGTCACGGCGCAGACCGCAACTCGGTGGTTTGGTGTAAAGACCATCAGTTTCCGATGCCGGGCCGGGAGGACGCTTGGGCGTTCGTATGGAAGTCGCTTCGGCATCTGCGGGAGCATGGCGTGGTGAGCTTTCTGCTTCCGGCGATGGGCTTCTTGCACAACCATGCCAAGAATGCGATTGATGCTCGAGCCCGGCTAATTACTGAGGCGCGAATTTTTCGCATCATCAACTTCGCCGATCTGCGGTTCCAGTTGTTCGAGGGCGCCGTGCGCCCTGCGGCGTTGGTCATACTTGGTCGCCGGGAGAACGATGCGCCAGGTTACCGCTTCGACTATTGGGCACCTAAAGCGGATCTGAATCTGAAGATGCGTCGTGCGATCAAGCTGAGCAGTGTGGACCGAGGTTCGATCACAACGATGGACCTCCGCAAGGATCCCTTTGTGTTCAAGCGACGTTTATGGATGAGCGGCCCCGAAGCCAAGCTATTCAACTACTTGGAAACACTACCAAAACTCGGTGCCTTGGTGAGCGAGTATCGAGTCGCCTATCGGAGAATGGAGTTATTCGAGAATCGGTGGGTAGTAGGGAACGGCTTTAAGCCTGTTAACGAAGATCGACTCGACGATGATGGGTACCAGCACCAACAGAGCGAGACAATCTTTAACACTCCCTATCTGCCGGTCCAAGCGTTTCGCGTATTGGCCCAGGACACGGGGCGACTGCGCGTCTTTAGTGAAAGGCATGACGGCTTGGTACACCGAAAGGGTTTCGAGCGTGGTTTTGCCGGTCCTCGTGTCCTCGTACCGTGCGGCATCAGCACTGCGAGCCATAGGCTTCGCGCCAGCTACGTTGAAGATCCGCTCACATTTGAGCACATCATCTTCGCCATTTCCGTACCTAGTCGCGATGCGAGGCGTGCGAAACTTCTAACGGCATTACTGAATAGCAAGCTTCTGTACTGGTTCGCGTTTCACGGCACGGCCTCATTTGGTTCCGATAGGCCCAAAATACAACAAGGTGATCTGCTTCGCCTTCCGTTTCCGACACGCCAGGATTTTGGGCACGAAGACGAATCCTCTAATGCTGAAAGTGCGCTCGTGGAGCTTATTGACGACGCCATAGCATCGACGCGGGAGAGCATGGTATTGGAGACCAGAGACGATGGGATATTCGACGAGCTCGACTCACAGTGCTACCGGTATTTCGGTCTCGGCAAAGAGGAGATCGCCTTGGTCGAGGACTCGGTCGCCAGCGTGATTCCGAGTGTGCAGCCGCACAGGGAGAGCTTCGCCGATCTGTGGCGAACGGCGGGGCCAGAAGAGCGAGAGAAATATGCGAGCACACTGACTCGCAGCATGGCGCATTGGTTTAGCGACGATACGGCTGTTCGCATCGAGCTTGAGGCACGAAACGACGACCTCGCGCTCGTACACCTACGCTTGGTAGAGCGTCAGAACTGGGAATCGTACCGGGAGCGAAATGACGAGGCTGTAGGAGCAGCACTAGCGCGGCTGGGAGCGCGTATGGATAAGCCCCTCCCGGGTAATTTTCAGTTGGTTCCGGATTTTCGCCTGTTCATCGGGAAGAGTCTCTTTCTCGTGAAACCGCTACAGCGCCGATTCTGGTTGAGATCTGCCGCCATCGCCGATGCGGACGCGATGGCCTTGGAGCTGCAGGACGCTGTTCGGCTCGGTAACCTCGGCGACTCGGCCTGATGCTGATCGGAGATCCCACGCACTGGATCGCGCATTTCAGATCTCTGGATGCCCGGTTCCTTGAGTGCGTTCTCGCGGTGTGGCCGAGGTGCGTGGCGCTGCTGCCCGAGAAACCGGATGAGGACACGATCACGATCAACCTCGTCGATATCCTTTCGAGGGACGCGAGGGCCAGACGGCTATTTCACCATCTTGCGTACCAGCATGAGCCCTTCGGCTACACCGCCGATGGCTGGGCTTATAGCAAGGGCAAGATCGACATGGCATTGCTGTTGGATCAGGAACGTGAGAGATATTTGGCCTACGAGTGTAAACGCCTCAACGTCGTTCGAAACGGAAAGACGAGTTCGTTGGCGACCCCATATGTTCTCGAAGGCATGCTCCGTTTCATCACGGAGCAGTACGCGGCCAATCTCCCTATGGGGTGCATGCTGGGCTACGTTCTGGATGGAAACGTTAACGCCGCACGGACAAAGGTCAGAGCGGCGATAGACTCGAATAGCGTCAGCATCGGGCTGATGGAAGAACCGACGGATAGTCAGTCAGTTGGCCCAATCAAAAGGTTATCCAGCCTTCATCACCGCCCATCTAACGGTTCGGACATCGAAATTCGGCACGCTCTGTTACCATTTCCTGCGACCCAGGGTCAGTAAGCCAATCACGGTCGAGAAGAAGAGTGCCTGCGCGCTTGAACCAAGCCCATACGATGCCGCGGAATCGAGTGACAAGGTCGTTCATGCCTGACCGATGCCGCAGACGCAATCCAAGGACACCGAGGTATAGGACCAACTGATCATGGCCTGGGACTACAAAGCGACACGCCAGGATAACGAACATCGATACGGAACGGACATTGGACGGATTGGACCGATCCTGACATGGAGGGGACCAATCACTGATTGCAGCTAGGGCGGTGCGCAAGATGGATGAATGGGTAAGACGTTACGAAGGCGACGCATATCGACGGTCGATTGCCAGGCTCGTTGCGATGCATCGAATAGTCGGCAACGCAGTCAAGACAGAACGGAGAAGAGATCGTCGTCTACAGACGATCGTGCTCGGATTGTCCGTACTTACGTCTGGCGCTCTCTGGGTGTTGGTCGCACAGATCGACCTAATCAGCCAGTGGGTCACTTGGCTAGGGGCAATCGTCAGTACGCTCGCCACCTTCTTGGTCCTATGGAATCACACGATTGGCCCGGCGATACGATCCGGGAAGCTTAGTAGCTACTTCACCAGTTTTGGAGAGTCGTTGGCGCACGCGCGCGAGCATCCCGATAATTTCACCTGGCACAACTTCAAACATCTTGAGAGTGGGTACGTCGATTTGGGGCTTCCTGACCCTTCAAAGGATCAGATTCGCGATGCCGCGTTAACGGGAATGTTCGAGGACTGAGCGAGGAGGGGTGGAGTCAACTACGGTGTGGATCTGCACGCTTACCACACGCTCACCGGCGGGGCCGTTTGCGCCCTGCCGACGTCAGTTGGTTCGCGGCGTCAAATTGACGCTGACGGGACGATGATCACTAAGCATCTCCTTTCCGAACGAGGACTCGGCCATTTCAAACGCGAGGTGCTCTACCCATCCAGCGTTCGCCCTCACCTCCAGCGGACTCGTTCCCGACCGGCTCAGCGCCTGCGTAAACAAGATGTGATCGAGCAGGATATTCTCGTCGCGCTCGGGGTCTAGGTGGTCCTTGAACTTCGTTGTCCAGCGCAGGGCCTGTGGCTGGTCAAACAGCACATGATTGAGGAGGCGTTGCGCGAAGAACACGTCCCCCTGCAAATTGGAGAGCAAGTCGTGCAGCAGGTATTCGCGCTCCATCAATTCCTTACCGGGTCCATCATTGAGGTCGCCGACGACGAGGAGCGATGGATCCGCCTCCTGCCTGAATCGGTGATCGACATATGCGCGTATGGCTGTCGCCTCCGAGGTGAGCTTCACCCTCGCGCGGTGTGCTGCCGCAAGGAACGAACACACGCTCTTGTTGCTCTTCACGAAGTCGTCGAGGCTCTCGTCGGGTCTCCGTTCCGGGATGTCGATGCCGGTGTGTTTGCTCTTCAGATGTACGCCAATCACTTCATGCCGTGCGCCGCCGAACGTGAACGCCAATATCTGCGGCTCACGGTAGAACGAATGCTTTAATCGGGTCACGATCGGGACATCCTTAACTTTGCCGACGGTCTTCAGCCTCGGGACTGCGACCTGCCAAGTGCCGTCCTCGCTGATCGACGGTGACTCCCGCGCCGCGAACGCCCGCCAGGAGCGGACTGGAACAAGTTCTGGTGATATCCGCTCGGCGAGCCGCTTCTTAACGAGGAACCAAAGCCATTGTCGACCTTCAATGTGGTAATCCTCACCATTAGGCCGTATGACTAGTTCGTAATCCGGCATCACCTTCTTGGCAAACGCCTTCATCTCCTCTACTCCCATGGGCGCTTCACAAAGGAAGATAATGTCCGCGTTTAGCAGTTCGATGAATCGACCGATAGCAACAATCCGCTTCTTGGCATCCGACTTATTCGGCGCGTTCCGGCCGAATAGCTCTTCGCCAGGTGCATATTTTTCGAATACAACACCCCAATCAGAGTCGAGCCATTCAGCGTTCCATGTCGTCAGTTTCAAGTGACTGCTCCCCAGCTACGGGTCTCAATAAAGACCTACAGTTGCATTATGCTCACCGTTGTCGGTAGCACAAGAACCGCTAACCGTTTCCGGAAACCATGGAGTCCGGAAGTGGAGGTGGAAGTCTTGGCCAGCCCGGCGGCGCTCGCCGGGGAGTTCGTGGCCGAAAAAGCCCGCTTGTTCCTGCCCGAGGGGACGATCCGCTACTAGGGCGGCGCGGTTCCGGATGCCATCCGCGTGCTACGGGCACGGAGGGAATCCATGGAGCCGGAGCTGTCCGAGGGCGACCGGCTGCTCGTCAACACCTTGAAGCGGGTGCCCGCCACCGGGGAGATGTTCGTGCTGTGGGACGGCAACGGGCTGGTGGTCAAGCGCGTGTCGCTGGCGCGGGGGTAGAGCCGGGGCTGCGGCTGAAGTCAACCAACGCGGAGTATGCCGACCACACTGCGCCTGCCGGCGACGTGCATGTCGTCGGCAAGGTGCTGTGGACCGTGAGAAAGATGTGAGCAACGGACTCCGCTCCGGGAGGAGTCGGCTGGTGCTTCCCTGCCCACCTAGCCGTCGATAATCGGTTGATGCCTCACGGCTTTCCGAAGATTCTTCCGGTATAGTGGCGCACGAAGCGCTTTGCGGCCGGTACGGCGTTGTTCCCGCAGTTCTCCAACTCAAGCTTCAGTGCAAAGGGCAATTGTCAGAGCGTCCCGTACGCGAAAGACCAACGAATCAGCAGGAGACATAAGGTCGTGCAGTCAGACCAAATCGCAGGGACGGGCAGTGATTCGGTAGAACCATCCGCAGCACGCTCACGAAACCAGAATCGACCATCAGCGGATTTCGCACGCGGTGACGTTGTGCGATTTCGAACGAATCCCGCAAGAACCGGCGTGGTGACCGAAGTCCATTCCGGAGAGACCGAACCGCGTTACGAGGTCTTCCACGACGGCAAGGTCGCTTCCTACTACCAAAGGCAACTTCTTCCGGTGGAAACTTCCGGAGAACTCGTCTCTGTGCTGTCTCTTCCATCGTTTCATGCGCGCTTGACGGCACTTCAGCTGCTTCATCCGAGCGTGTCACATCTTTATTCCCTTCATGCGGCGCGCATCGAAGTCATCCCCTACCAGTTCCGACCCGTACTGAAATTGATTCAGTCCGACCGACCGCGTCTGCTGATCGCGGACAGCGTTGGCGTCGGAAAAACGATTGAGGCCGGCCTGATACTCCGCGAACTCCAATCCCGTCGCGAAATCAGGCGGGTGTTGATCGTGTGTCCCCGCCCACTCGTGACGGAGGAGAAGTGGCGCCAGGAAATGAAGCGATTCGACGAACGGTTCGAGCACCTGGACGGACCCACGCTGCGGTTCTGTCTTTCCGAAACAGATCTCGATGGTGTATGGCCCCAAAGGTACGAAAAGGTCATCGTTCCATTCTCTTTGTTCACCGAAGACCTCCTGCACGGCAAGAGGGGGCAGAAGGGTTTGCTTGCTCTCGACCCGCCGCCACAGTTCGACCTCGTGATCGTCGACGAGGCCCACCACATACGCAACACGGACACCCAGCGCTATCAGGCGGTAAGGTTCCTCTGCGACAACGCGGAAGCCGTGGTGTTCCTGACCGCCACGCCAATCCAACTGCACGAGCAAGACCTCTTCGTCCTCCTGAACACCCTACGACCGGACCTGATCATTGACGAAGCCGGATACGCCGCCATCACGGAACCGAACGGCCCAATCAATCAGGCGACCCTGGCCGCGCGCACGGGGGAACCGGGCTGGTCGGAGCGCGCGCGTAGCGCACTGAAGGAAGCCGCGCAATCCGCCTGGGGCTGCTCCGTCCTTCAGAAGGACCCCTCATTTCAGGAAGTTCTCGATTCTCTGGCCGATGCAGAGAGCACCCGCTCCGGACGCGTACAGGCAATTCAGGACATCGAGCGCCTTCACACATTGTCTGGACTGATGAGTCGTACACTGCGACGCGACATCGGCGAGTTTACGCAGCGCAAACCGGAGACGGTAACGGTCGAGTTCACTCCCGAGCAGAAGCGACTCCACGATGCGGTAATTGCCTCTCAGGCGGCGGTCTACTCGGCTCTGCACGGAGACCGCTCCGTGAACTTCCTCCTTACCACCATTCGCCGCCAGGCCTCCAGCTGCATACACGGACTGGCCCCGCTGCTTCGGGACATCCTTTCGCGAAGGCTCAGTGAACTCAACCTCAACGAATTAGGGGACGGTACTGATGCCGCGATCGATGCCGACCAGGCGATTTCACGCATCAGGACCCTCGTCAGTGAAGCGCTCGCGTTAGCCGAAGCACTGCCGAACGATCCCGCCTCCGACCCGAAGTTCTTGGCGCTCATGAAAATCCTGAACCAGAAACAGTCTCTGCAGAACAACAAGGCCATGCTGTTCAGCAGCTTCCGGCATACGTTGGCCTACCTAGAGGCTGCGCTTCGTCAATCCGGCTGTCGTGTCGGGGTGATTCACGGCGAGGTGGATGACGCGACCCGGGTCGCACGGCGCGCCAGGTTCGAGAAGGATCGTGAGGATCCAGACGCTCTCGACACACTGCTTTTTTCGGAGGTTGGATGCGAAGGCCTTGACTATCAATTCTGTGACTGCATGGTCAACTACGATATCCCTTGGAACCCCATGCGCATTGATCAACGAATCGGTCGAATCGACCGCTGGGGTCAGACCAGCGAAGCCGTGGCCATCTACAACCTCATCACCGCGGATACGATCGATGCCGACATATACGAGCGATGCCTTCTCCGCATCGGAGTGTTTGAGCACGCGCTCGGCGCTAACGAAGCTATCCTCGGCAGCATTACGCGGGAATTGACCAGCGTCGCCAAGAACCTCGCACTCTCGTCAGCCGAACGGCAGGCCAAGCTCGATCAGCTCGCGGACAACAGCATTCGTCTCGTGAGAGAACAGCAGAACCTGGAAGTTCGCCAGACTGAACTCTTCGGCCTTCAGGTCCCCGGCGACCAGTTCCGGCGGGATGTCGAGGATGCGGCCAGCTACTGGCTCTCGGCTACTTCCCTTGAACGCCTCGTCTCAATTTACTTGCGCGACTACGTGAGCGGAACCGATGCCCCGTTGCTTGGCGATGGTCCGAAAAAGCTCCTGCGCTTATCTCGTGCTGCTCGAACTTCTATCCTCAAAGACTTTTCGGACATCGGAAGACAGAGCACCACGATTGCGCGCGAGTGGGAGACCTGGCTCAAGGGCAGCGACCCGAACCTGGCGGTGACGTTCGATTCGGCGTATTCAGTGCAGGACCGTGCCGCAACGCTGATCACGCCGGTGCATCCGTTGGCGATTCAGGCCGCACGAAGAATCGAGTCAACCGCGTCCAAGGCGCCAATCGTCGGAATTCAAGTTACGACCAACACCGTTCCGGCTGCCGACTATCCCTTCGCCATCTACCACTGGCAGTATCACGGCATTAGAAACGACGTAGAGTTTCAACCCGTTACCACGGACCGTACACTCACTGCCGATTTTTTTGAGCTTCTGCCCAACGCCGCTGAGCTGGACATCAACCCCTCCGACGTGACTCGAGACATGCGAACGCTGCTGGAGCGCCAGCACTATCGTCTCTGGTCCGACGCTCGGGTGAGGCACGCCGATCAAACACGGCGCAATGCCGACTTTCGGCAGGGAAGCCTCGAGACAAGTCATGCTGCCCGAATGGCCATTATCGAATCTCAACTCGCCCGCGCGGACAACGAACGAATCCGGGTCATGAGAGCTGCACAGAAGGCCAACGCTCAAGCCGACTTCGACCGGCGCAGCGCCGAAATCGAACACGCCAGAGAGAAAGCCGATATAGCAGCGCAACCCGTGGGCTACGGCATATTGCGCGTGGCCGGATAGACGATGCCCAGCGACTATGCAGCCATCACCCAAGAGAACATTCGGCGTCGAGGCGAGGACTTCGAAGACATAGGCAACTTTCTTGCAGAAAAGCTCTACGGCGACAGGTCTCACTTTATCTATGAGTTGCTTCAAAACGCGGAAGACGCTTTGTCCCGGCGTCGCGAACAGAACCCCGGCGCTCAATTTCCCCGCGACGTCACTTTTCACCTTTTCAGGGACCATCTTGAAGTCTCACATCACGGCCAACCCTTCGATGGTGAAGACGTATGCGGGATCTGCGACGTTCTGCGGGGCACCAAAGCTGAACGGCTCGATCGAATCGGTACGTTCGGCATTGGGTTCAAGTCCGTGTACGCCATCACGAGCGCGCCAGAGATTCACTCCGGAGGCGAACGTTTCGTCATCGAAAAGTTCATCCGTCCGAAGGAAGTTGCCCCGCGTCTGCCCGACGATGACGATCGGACGCTATTTCATTTTCCGTTCGACCACGCGTCATTCAGGCCCGAGGACGTATTTCGGCTCATCGAAACAAAGCTGAAATCACTTGGCGCCCGCTCGCTATTGTTCCTCAGCGAAGTGAAGGCAATCGTCTGGCAAATTGAAGATGCGGAGCAAGGCTGTTACATGCGCGAAACGCATCCGAGCCAACACGGCGGATCTTTGGTGCAGATCATCGGTGAGAGTACGGGTCAACTGGACACCGAGGAGGAATGGCTTGTGGAACGGCGGGATGTTCGGCATCCGACCCGATCGGAGACCCTGCCCGTCAAAGTGGCGTTCGGCATAGAGAACCAAACTGACGGCAAGTCAATTCGGCAGCTACCACACTCGCCGCTCACCGTGTACTTTCCAACCGCACGGGAAACGGGCCTGTCCTTTCTGGCACACGGCCCCTTTGCTTCCACTCCGGCTCGCGACAACATCGAGAGCGACAGCGAATGGAACGGCTTGCTGCTCTCGGAACTCGCATCGTTGGTTGCGGACAGCTTGAAGACATGCAAGAAACACGGCTATCTCGACACGAGCTTCCTTTCCCTGCTGCCCATAGACGAAGACACGTTTCCCGCCGACTCGCCATTCCGCCCGATCTACGACGCCGTTTTGGCGGCGTTGAGGGGTAGGCCGTTGATTCCCAGCGTAAGCGGGACACACGCTCCCGCAACCTCTCTTGTTCTTGGGCGCTCCAAGGAACTGCGCGACCTGCTTCCGTCCACTCTATTAACGGAGCTGATGGGTGCGGAACCCGCGAGCCTGGACTGGGTGGACGCCGCCGTGACCGAGAATCGGCATCCGAAGTTATGGCGGTACTTACGCGACAAGTGCGGCGTTCAGGTCGTCGACGCCGAGACATTCGCCCGCCACCTCACGCCCAACTTTCTCGACGCCCGCGACGACGCCTGGATGGTGCAGTTCTATACGTTTCTGGCGGGACAGGAAGCCTTATGGCGGGCCAAAGGCGCTTACCGGTATTCCCCAGAAGGGCCCCTCCGCAACAAGGCAATCATACGCTGCGAGGATGGGCAGCATCGGCCACCGTTCGATGCATTCGGGCGCCCCGCCGTTTTTCTCCCGATCGACTCCCCCTCCGACTACCCCATCGTCCGGCGGTCCGTGTATCAGAATCGGAACGCAGCGGAGTTTTTCCGAAGTCTGGGGCTGGTTCCGCCCGACCTTTGCGCAAGGGTCATCACGACAATTCTGCCGCTCTACAAGAGTGATCGGGACGTCGGGCACATGGAACACCAAGAGCATCTGGACACGATTCGGGATGCGATGCGCCTCATTGAGTCACCGTTGTATGCCCAAATGAAGCATTCATTGAAGTCCGCTTCCTGGGTCTTGGCGAGCAATGCCGCACACGGTTCGGAGGTTTACTTGCGCCCGACCGGTCTGTTTGTCCCGTCGCCCAACCTGCAGACCTTTTTTGAAGGGAACGACGACGCTTGGTTTCTCGCCGAGACCGAACAGGACATCGACTGGAATGCTCTGGGAGTTCGAAGCAAGCTGATCGTCAACTGTCGCGGGCTCAATGTCGCATCGCACAAATACGTGACGCTGGCATCCCGTCACGGATGGCACATGCGGGGCCAGGGTGGTTTTGACCCCAATACGACCATAGACGGGCTTGAACATGCACTTGCCACCATCAACCGTGAGAAGGCTGCCTACATCTGGAACGATCTCCTTCCGCCTCTCATCAGGTTTCTGCACGGTCGATATCAGACCGCAACGCACCAGAACTACGACAATGCCACCACACGCGAAGGGGACTCGAAGCTGTGCAAGACACTGAAGGAGGAGGCATGGATCCCGGTCGGCGAAGACGAGTTTAAGCGGCCCGAAGAGTGCACGGTTGCAGACATGGTTGGCGAACTCAAGCGCAACGAGGAGCTCGCAATGGTTCTTGGCATACAACCGGACCCCGCCATAGTTGCTGTTGAGAAGCACAGCGCCCGTAAGTCACTTGTCACCAAAGCCGGTTTCCAGCCTGAAATCGCCGCGCTGTTGGTGCAACACCGCGCTGTACTCACAATCGAGCTCATAACAGAGATTGTGGCCGCCCGCGACGAACATCGATCCAATTCTCCCGAGTTTCCTGAACGTCCGGTACCCAACAAGGAACGCCGTGCCAAGCGGGTGGGCAAGCGCGTTCGCAAAGCGGACCCAAAGACCTACGACAAACGCAAGCGATCCGTTCGAAAGACTGGTCCTCAGCAATCACCGAAGGTGTGGCTCCGCGGGATGTACACAAACGCACGGGACGTCACCGTATGCCAAATGTGCCGCAATGGGATGCCGTTTCGGGTACCGAAGACCGGGGAATACTACTTCGAAGCCGTCCAGGTCGCGGACAACTTCTCGGTGGAGGACCACTGCCTTTATCTCGCCCTTTGTCCGCTCTGCGCTGCGAAGTACACCGTACTCGTCAAGAAGGACGAAAACCGTCTGTCAGAGTTTGTTTGGGCGATTGAACAGGCGGAACCTACCGACTACGAAATCCCGGTCCAGCTAAACGGTCGTCCCGCGTCAGTCCGATTCGTTGAAACCCATATACTCGATCTCAAGGCCGCTCTCGCAGAATGCTTGTCGTAGCCAGGCATCGTGCGTCCTGATGTCCTTGTAATCCAACCCGACCTTCCACGTACGCCAATTGCACGGCGGCGACGCAGCCTTTTGTCCAGTCTGCGGACTCTTTGAATTGAACGACTTCTCCTCATCGGTAGATAACACCTCGATCCGCAAGTGAACCGTCGACCGCGCAGCGCTGGAACGCGCAGGCATTCACCACAATTCGCTTTCAAATTGCTTACGGCAATAGTGGGGGAGAATAAAACTACAGAAATTACAGGCGTTTAGAACGAAATAAAGGCATGTATTGCATTTGTGTCGACAACGCATACCGCGGAGGCCGTGCTGCTCATACGCTTGTTCCATC
>VXNK01000079.1 GCA_009840595.1 Rhodospirillaceae bacterium
AATGTCCCCGAGATCGGCTGCGCGCGCCCCCGCCCGGGGTACGGGGGGTACATGGTGGTGGGCTCCTCGGGTGGGTAGCCTGTAGCGCAGGGACGGCCCGGCCTCGCGCGCCGGCCCGGAGCCGCGGGCGGACGCCGCCGCGGCGAGGCCGGCGACGGCGGGATCGACGGGTTTGTTCATGGGATCGGCCTCCGCCCGACGCGGTGAGGGTTCGTGAGGCGGGCGTTATAGCACGGACAGGGCATCCGTGGCGCAAACCCGCGCCGGGTGTGCGGGAAGGGGCGTTTCCGGGTTGCGGCGCCGCGCCGTTTTGCGGCGGGAAATTCCTCTACCGATGCGCCACGATGGCGGCCGAACTTCCGCGCCGCGCCCGTTGCGGCGTTCGAAAACCGGAGGAGCGGGCGGCCCCATGCCCCGGCCCGAAAAGCCCAACTTCGTCCTCATCGTCACGGACCAGCAGCGCGCGGACCATCTGGGCTGCTACGGCAACGACATCGTGCGGACGCCGCATATCGATTCGATCGCGGCGCGCGGCCTGGCCTTCGACCGCTTCTACGTCGCCAGCCCGATCTGCATGCCCAACCGGGCGACCATCATGACCGGCCGGATGCCGAGCGCCAACGGCGTGCCGACCAACGGCCTGCCCCTGCCGCTCGAAGCGGTCACTTTCGTCGACCTGCTGCGCGCCGACGGCTACCGCACGGCGCTTGCGGGCAAATGCCATCTCCAGAACATGATGCCGATCCCGGTCGACGCCTCGAACTATCCGCCGCCTGCGCCCGGCCGGCCGCCGCCGCCGGCGCTCGCCGAATCCCTGCGCCGCCCGGTCTCCGGCCCCGGTTACGACGCCGAGATGAACGACCTTTGGATCGCCGACCCGGACCGGACCATGCCGTCGCCCTATTACGGCTTCGACGATGTCCGCCTGGTCATCCGCCATGCCGACGATACCCAGGGCCACTACACGAGATGGCTGCTGCAGCGCACCAACGATCCGGATGCGCTGCGCGGGCCGGAAAACGCGCTCGACCGCGGCGACATCGTCGCGCCCCAGGCCTGGCGCACGCGGATGCCGGAGGAGCTCTATTCCACCAGCTATATCCGCGAGGCCGGGATCGAGCTGCTGGAAGACTTCGCGCGGACGCCGGACCGGCCCTTCTTCCTGCAATATTCCTTCAGCGATCCGCACCATCCCTTCACCCCGCCGGGCCGCTACTGGGGCATGTACGACCCGGACGACATCCCCGTGCCGGCCTCCCACGGCGCGGAGCATGTCGACCCGTCGGCCCTGTGGCGCCGGTTCCACCGGGACCTTGAGGACGGAGTCGCCCGGCGCGAGCACGTCCATCCCTACGCCCTTTCGGCGCGCGAGGCCCGGGAATCGATCGCGCTGACCTATGGCATGATCACGATGATCGACGACGCGGTCGGCGCCCTGCTGGCCCGGCTCGACGCGCTCGGGCTGGCCGACAACACCGTGCTGATGTTCACTTCGGACCACGGCGACCTGATGGGCGACCACGGGCTGATGCTGAAACACGGCTTCCACTACGAAGGGCTGATCCGCGTGCCGTTCATCTGGAGCGAGCCGGACGGCGGCCCAGGTGGCGACAAGGCGGGGCGCAGCGACCTGCTCTCCGGCTCGATCGACATCGGCGCGACGGTGCTCGGCCGGGCCGGCCTGGCGCCGCCCAACGGCAACCGCGGCTTCGACCTCATGGCGGCGGTGCGAGACGGCACGCCCGTGCGCGACGCCCTCCTGGTCGAGGAGGAGGACCTGCCGGTCAATTCCAACGTCGAGCGCTACATGCGCCTGCGCACGCTGGTCACCGGGCGCTGGCGCCTGACCTTCTGGGACGGCGAGCCCCTCGGCGAACTGTTCGACCGCGCGGAAGACCCCCTGGAATTGCGCAACCTGTGGAACGATCCCGCATCGCAGGGCGTCAAGGCCGACCTGATGGAGCGCATGCTGCGCGAAACCCTCCGCCACCAGGACATGGGCCCCAAGGCCGAATTCTGCGCGTGAGGGGTGGGGCGAAGTGATTCTTCCCCCTCTTCAGAGGGGGAAGTGGCCGAGCGCAGCGAGGTCGATGGGGGTGCCGTGCCAATCCGAAGAGAGCCGCCTTGCGGCGGCGCGCGTCGTCCGACGCGCCACCCCCACCTGGCCTCCCCCTCTGAAGAGGGGGAGGTAAAGGAACGGAGGGCACCCCGTAAGTCTGACAATTCGCGCTCGGGCCGTCCTGCCGCCGGTACCGACGGCTACCCTGCCCGCGTGTCCTCGATCTGCCGCAGGATGGCGCTGCACAGGGGGCTGCGGCGGTCCATGTAGCCTTCGAGCACGGTGAAATGGTTGAGGCCGGGCAGGTCGAGATAGGTTCCCGGCAGGCCGGCGCGGGTCCAGGCGGCGAGGAAATCCTGGGACTGGCGGTGGAACTCGGCCGATTCGTCGCCGCCGAGGGTGACGGTCAGCGGGCCGGCGGACTGCGGAATGTGCAGGATCGGGCTGTTGCGTTCGATCTCCCCGGCATCCAGCTTCAGCTTCGGTTGGAGCCAGCTGTGCTCGAACGGCGCGAGGTCGAACAGGCCGGAAACCGCGCAGCCGCTCTTCACGACATCGGGCGGCAGGCCCCAGGCGCCGGCCCAGTCGGTCGCCATCAGCATGGCGGTGAGATGGCCGCCGGCGGAATGGCCGGAGACTGAAATCCGCTCCGGGTCGCAGTTATGGCGCCGGGCGTTCTCGTAGAGCCATTTCACGGCGGCCCGGTTCTGGCGCACAATCTCGGTCATCGTCACGTTCGGGCAGAGGTCGTAGTTCAGGACGGCGACGGCGACGCCGGCCTCGACCAGCCCCTCGGCGACGAAGCTGAACTCCTTGCTGCTCAGCGAATGCCAGTAGCCGCCGTGGATGAACAGGTGCAGCGGCGCATCCGGCGCCCGGGCCGGGTAGAGGTCGAGATGCTCGGCGGCGGTCGGGCCGTAGGGGATGTCCAGCGCCGGTTTCAGCTTGCGCCGCACCCGCTCGCTGTTCGACAGGAAGAACTCGACATAGACGCCGAAGTCCTCGACCGAGGCCTCGACATCGTATTGCGCGTCGATCTCCGCCTGGGTGCGGAAATTGCGATAGAGGAAGCCGCCGGAAGAGGCCGCCGCCGGCGCCGCTACGGCAGCAGGCGCGGCGACCCGGCGGGACGGGCCCGGGGCGGCCGGCTGCGCCGGTACAGACGGTTTCGGGGCCGGCGGTTTAGGCGCCGGCCCGGCGGCAGGCTCCGGCGCCGCGCCGCGTGGCGGCGGGCGGCGCGGCGCCGCGGCGGGGGGGGCGCGCCCCCGGCCCCCCCGGGCC
>VXNK01000158.1 GCA_009840595.1 Rhodospirillaceae bacterium
CTCGCTGTTTGCCGCCCAGGCGATCGCGCGGCGGCTTATCGCGGACGGACGCGAGCAGGAGGTCCAGGAAATCCGCGACTACATCTCGACCATCGTGCCGGATCCAGACGCGGACGATGAGCGGGCGGCGAAAACCACCGTCGCGTCGACCGGACACGCCGCCACGAATCCGCCGTGAGCTTGCCGCTGGTGACCCCGCCACGCTCACAGGGAGTCCCTCATCCGCCACTACTGGCCCCGCTTCGGGGCGGCACTGCCAGTGTTTTCCGGCACGGCGTCGGGCGCGTCATGCGCTCCGTTTGTTTGCCGTTTGCTTGCTGGCAGTTTGCCTTTGTATTAGGGCGGATCCCGACAAAATCCGCAAAGAGGCTGTGGCCGGATTTCCGCTTGCTGTTTGCCAATGGTTTGCCAGAAAGGGGCGGCGCGCGCCGGCGCCCGGGTTCCAAACCCAGGCCGACAGCGCTTGGCGGCACCCGGCGGCGCACAACTCCCTGAAATCACGCTACTCAAGTCCCAGATGAAATCGGCCATGATGGCCAAGCCGGCGGACAAGAACATCCAGTCCGGCAACAGCCGGGTCAAGGTCACCATCTACGGCCAGGTCAACCGGGCGATCCGCTTCGCCAGCACGGGTGACGAGACCGAGATCACGAGCATCGACAATGACGGTTCGTCCTCGCGTATCGGCATCCGGGCGGTCGGCAAGGCCAACCCGAACCTGACCATCGGTGCCCTGCACGAACTGGAATGGCAGGAGAACCGCCGCTCGGGGACCGACCTGAGCAGTGACGGCGGACCCGCCCGCGTCCGCGCCCGCCATGTCGACCTGTGGCTCGACCACAAGGACATGGGCCAGATCTGGATGGGCCACGGCTCGATCGCCGGGGACGCCGGCGGCCTGTTCGAGCTGACCGGCGTTTCGTTCGTCTACGGTTTCGCCGGCGCCAACGGCACCGACGGCACCAAGGCCGCCCCGGACTACATGATGAAGTCCTCGGCGGGCAGCGCTCTCGGCGAGATGACGGAGACAGCCGCCACCAATCCCGCGGCCCGCGGCTTCCGGCCGTTCAACTTCTTCGGCGCGCGTGAAAACCGTATCATGTACGTCACGCCGAGCCTGATGGGCCTCCGCATCCGCGCGTCCTACGGCGAGAAGAATAGCTGGTCGGTCGGCGCGCGTTACGTTGGCTCGCCTGGCGGCGCGAAGGACTTCACCGTCCTGTTCGCCGCGGGCTATCGCAAGAACAGCGTCGATATGGGCGCTCCGGTCGATTCCGCCTACGCCGTCTCCGGCGGCATCAAGCACTCGTCGGGCTTCAACATCAGCGGCTCGTACGATACGGACGGCAAGGAGAGGGCCAACGGCTCGAAAATGAGCCAGTGGGGCGTTTCGACCGGCTGGAGCGGCAAGGCCAACGACATCGGCGGGACTTCGGTCGGCATCGGCTACAACCGTTCCAGTGACGGGCTGGAGGCCACTAGCCAGCAGTATTGGGTCGCCATGAACCAGAAGATCGACGCGGCGGCGGCTGACGTCTATGCCGGCATCTCCTACGACACCGGCACGGTCACGCATACCGTCATGCACATGCATGACGATAGCGGTTCCAATACCGACGCGCTCACAGATGCGGGCGACACCATCGACCGCACCTGCGGCAACATCGCCAACGACGCCGATGCCGATGCCCTCCTGGCATCCAACGGCACGACGTGCGAGGTCAACCGCAAGGGCGTGTTCAACTTCGTCGTCGGCGTCCGCCTGAAGTTCTAGGCGGAGCCACCCTGTGCAACACCTCCTGCCCTCAGCCCTGGTCTTTGTGGCCTTGGCTGCGGGTGCCTGCGCCGCCAAGGACCCGCCCTCCGGGGCGGCGTCCGGCGGCCGGGAGGGCGGCCAGGCTCAAACCGCAGAGAAGCCGAAACAGCCCTGGTGGAAGCTGTCGCAGTACAGCCGCGAGCCGAAGGAAAAGCCGTGGGTGTACGGCGACATCCGGCCCGGCAAGGGCCTGATTGGCGGCGACGAGGACGGTTTGGTCCTGTACCGCCAAGGCGAGGGCCGATCATCGGACCCGAGCAAACCCGCCAAGGTCAAGCGGTAATCAGGGGCGGCTCCGGCCGCCCCTTCTTTTTCAAGGAGAAGAATTATGAGGAAAACACTTCTGGTGGGTATGGGTGTGGGGTTTCTGGTGATTTGCACGCCAATCGCGAACGCACAGGCGTTTATAATTTGCGAGACTCCGCGCAACGCAGCAATGCAAATTCATGGAGTTGAAACATGCCGACTGCCGAACGGCACCACGGTCAAGACAACATGGGTCAACGGAAAGAGGCATGGGGATCAGACGTGGACTTGTTCGAACGGTAAGTCGATAACCGTTCGTTGGCAGAATGACGACCCGTCATCCCATTCCGGCCAAAATCCATGCTAGAAAACGCCCGCCAATCAGCGGGGCTTTTTCGTGCCTCGCCTCGGCGAGGGTGGGGCCGGCGCAGCCAGTCATGAAGATCTGCGCCGGCCCCGTCTTCCGCTTTCGGTGTTCATGCGAAGAGGGAAGGCGCGCACTGTAGGGCAAGTTCCGAATTCGGCACAAGCCTCAATGGCGGTCCGGATATCCGGCGCGCGGAATCGGGCATTCTCGGATCGGTCCGGTTTCGGGACTCTTTCCAGTATTGGGGAGGCGACGGGCAAAGAAAAAGGCCCGGATGTCGCCATCCGGGCCTTGAGGTTTCCTTATGGGAGCGGGCCGGCCTGTCCCGGACTTCGAGCCGGGGCTATCGCCGGACCTTGCTGGGCTTGGTGGGGTCGGACGAGCCGCCTTCGCCCTTGCGGAGAAGCACGAAGCCGTGTTCGTCGTCGCTCGCCACGCCCTTGCCGGGCCGGACGTCGCCGTAGACCCAGGGCTTTTCCCCGGAATCCCCGGACCGCGTCATCCGCTGCCACCAGGATTGGGGCTTGCCCCCTGCCCCGGACTTCGATCCGGGGTCAGCCTTCTCACCGCCCTGCGCCCCGGTACTTTTCGAGGCAGCTTGCCTGTCCGTCCCCGCCGTGGAGGACTGCTTCGCGGCAGGAGACATGCAGGCAGACGCCGTCAGGGCCAGGCCGGCGGCCAGAACGAGGGGCAGGCCCCGGATCGGGGTCCGGGGCCGCCCGCCGGCTCTGGGCCGGGAGAAGGAGAAGGAGACGCGATGCACCGCGGCCGCTCCCGTGACGCCGTGATCCGCCTAGAACTTCAGGCGGACGCCGGCGACGAAGTTGAAGACGCCCTTGCGGTCGACTTCGCAGGTCGAGCCTGCAGCGGCCTTGACGAGCGTGCCCGC
>VXNK01000133.1 GCA_009840595.1 Rhodospirillaceae bacterium
TCTTCTTTATACTCTCCTGATCGCGGCGTGGGGGCCGGTCCTCTGTCGGGGGGGCGCCGCTTGGCAGACGCCGGCAGCCGCCCGGTTGACCGCAGAGGACCGCGCCGACCTCAGGCGCATCGAAGAAAGGGTCAACGGCTTCCGCTCGCTGCGCACCCGGTTCCGGCAGGTTTCGCCCGGCGGCGAGGTCTTCCGCGGCGATATCTTCATCCAGCGGCCGGGCCTTATGCGCATCCAGTTCGACCGGCGGGACATGGTCCTCCTCACCTCGCGCCTCTGGCTGATCGTGATTCAGGGCGAGCGCCGGGAACCGCAGTATTTTCCGCTGAATTCGACGCCCGCCGGCATTCTGGTGCGCGAGCGGATACGGTTCGACCGCGATATCCGCGTCACCGGGATCCGCCGGACGGCGCGCCGGATCTTCGTCACTGTCGTGCGGGTCGACGCGCCCCGCCAGGGCCAAATGATCCTGATATTCGAGCGGCCGACCCTCGACCTGGCCGGCTGGACGGTCGTCGACCCCCAGAACCGGTTGACGCGGGTGACGCTGTCCGAAACGCGGCTCGATCCGCCCCTCGATCCAATGCTGTTTTCGCTGCCGGAGAGCCATCTCCCGCCTGCCGGGAATGAGCGGTAGCCGGAAGAAGCGGTTTACGCCCCGGCGCGCGGGATTATAGTGCGCGCCATGACAGTCTCCCGACCGGTTCCGATCGTCGGCGTTTCGGCCTGCCGGCGCGCTTTCGACATCTTTCACGGCCACTGGGTCATGGAGCGCAATCTCGAGGCGCTGCTGGAGACCTCCGGCTGTGTGCCGCTGGCGGTGCCCGCCATGGCGCGCCTGTTTCCCGCCGGCGCGATCGACAGCATTCTGGACCGGCTGGACGGCCTTCTGCTCACCGGCAGCCCGTCGAATGTCGAGCCCCATCACTACGACGCCGAGCCCTTCGAGGGCGATTTCAACGACCCGGACCGGGACGCCACGACCCTGCCGCTGATCCGCGGCGCGGTCCGCCGCGGCATTCCGGTTTTCGCCGTCTGCCGCGGCATCCAGGAGCTGAACGTCGCCATGGGCGGCAGCCTGCACGGCAAGCTGCACGAGGTGCCGGGCCATCGGGATCACCGGTCGGACAAGACCCGGCCGAAGGGCGTGCGGTCGGCGCGTCAGCACCCGATTGCCATCGCCGGGCAGGGCCTGCTGCGCCGGATCCTGAATGCCGACAGCGTCATCGTGAACACGCTCCATGCGCAGGGCATCCGGGAGCCGGCGCCGGGCGCGCGGATCAATGCCGTGACGGACGACGGGGTCATAGAGGCGATCGACTTTCCGGAAAGTCCCGGCTTCGTCCTCGGCGTGCAGTGGCATCCCGAAATCACCCACGACACGGACGAAAACAGCCGCGCCCTGTTCGAGGCGTTCGGCGCGGCGGTCCGGGCCTATGCCGGCGCGGACGCGGCCGGTGGCCTGCTGACCGCGGCCGAATAGGCGCCCCACAGCTTCCCGGCCGACACTGCGGGCATGAAACTCGTCACCTGGAACATCAATTCGATCCGCCCGCGCCTCCATCTGGTCGAGCGGCTGGTCGCGGTCGAAAACCCCGACGTGATCTGCCTGCAGGAAACCAAGGTCGAGGACGGCAAGTTTCCGCTGGAGCCCTTGCGCGCCATGGGTTTCGCGCATATCGAAATCTTCGGCATGAAGGCCTATCACGGCGTGGCGGTCCTGTCGCGCGTGCCGCTGAAGGATCACGCCCGGCATAACTGGTGCGACATCGATGACGCGCGGCACCAGTCGGCGATGCTGCCCGGCGGGATCGAGCTGCACAATGTCTACCTGCCGTCCGGCGGGGACGAGCCCGACCCGGCGGCCAATCCGAAATTCGCGCACAAGCTGCGCTTCATGGCCGAGCAGGCCGAATGGTGGGCGGCCCAGGACCCGTCGAGGCCGCGCATCCTGGTCGGCGACCTGAACGTTGCGCCGCTCGAAACCGACGTCTGGTCCCACAGGCAGCTCCTGAAGGTGGTGAGTCACACGCCCGTCGAGGTCGAGCATTTCGGGCGGATGCAGGCCGCCCACACCTGGGTCGACGCGGTGCGCGCGAAAATCGACCCGGCGGAGAAGCTGTACAGCTGGTGGAGCTACCGCGCGCGGGACTGGCGCGCCTCGAACCGGGGCCGGCGCCTGGACCATATCTGGGTCACGCCGCCGCTGGCGCCGAAAATCCGGGCAGCCCGGGTGGTGATGGATGCGCGGGACTGGGAAAAGGCGTCGGACCATGCGCCGGTGCTGGTCGAGCTTGATGCCTGACTCCGGCCGGACTCAGGCGCGCCCGTAGACGAAATAGGGCCAGGGGGCGATTCCTTCGGGCAACGCAACGGCCGGAGTTTCCAGCCGGATCAGGCCGGTGCAGCCCATATCCCGGTCGCCGAGCAGAAGGCCGCCGGGCGCCAGCCGCGGCGCCATCGCGCTGCCGACAAAGTGCGCGAGCGCAGCGTCGGCACGGCGGCTTTCGGTGCCGATATCGGCATGGACGAGCGCCGGCGGCGCCCCGACTTCGGCCCGGCAGGGCGGCAGCGTCTCCCGGAAATCGCCGAGCAGGATCCGTCCCGGGGCCGGCCGGCTGTGCGCCGGCGCGTGAACTTCGTGGTCGAACGCCCAGATTTCGCGGTCGGGAAACAGGCGCCGCAAATGGCTATAGGTCCGGCCCTTGCCGAGGCCGATTTCGAGAACCGGGCCGTCGATGCCGGCGACCCGCTCGGCGGCCCAGTCCAGCAGGGCGCGCTGGGTCGCCAGCCGGGCGATCATGCGCTCGAGCCGGCTTTCCGTCTCCATTTTGGTCATCGGACGCCGCCGCGTTCGGTCAGGCGGCGCTCAATTCCCGGATCCGGACGTTGGTCGCCTCCAGGCGCTTGGCCAGTTCGCGCATGATTTCCACCGCGATCTGCGGAAACTCCATGACGAGGCGAAAAAACAGTTCTTTCGAGATCACCATCGCGTCGAGCCGGGTCGTGGCCTTCACCGTCGCCGTGCGCGGCACGTCGGTCAGGATGGCGATTTCGCCGATCAGCGCGTTTTTCGTGAAATGCGCGACCGTCAACGGGCCGTCGTCGGTATCGATCATCACGTCCGCTTCGCCGTCCACGATGATGTAGGCGCTGTCGCCCTCGTCGCCCTGGCGGAACAGGTATTCGCCCTCGTTGTAGGCGTGACGCTCGCTGGTGAAGGCCAGAAGCTTCAGCTTCGACGGCTCGATGTTCGCGAACATCGGGATATTGCGCAGAATTTCGACTTCTTCGTTCAGGCTCACGTTACGTCCTCCGGTCCCTTGTGCGGGAGTCCCTTCGCGGCCGGCCGCCGACCCGCATCCGCCGCCGCCTATTCCGTCTCCAGCAGTTCCCGCAGCGCCGAACCCTCCCTGTCGAGTTCGGCGAAGCTGCCCTGTTCGGCGACCCGGCCGTTCTTCAGCACGATGACATGGTCGAAGTTCCGGGCGAAGCCCGGCCGGTGCAGCGACCAGATCACGCCGCGGCCCTTCATCTCGCCCAGCACGGCGTCGAGCACCCGGCGCTGGGCGGCGCCGTCCAGATTGCCGATGCCTTCGTTGACGATGAAGAGATCCGGCCGCTTGATCAGGCCGCGGGCCATGTTGACCTTCTGGCGCTGCGCCGCCGACAGCCGGGCCCCGCCGACGCCGACCGAATGGGCCAGGCCGGCCACCATCACGGCTTCGCGCAGCGACAGGGAATCGAGCACTTCGCCGATCATCGTGCTGAGCTTGCCGGCGGCGTTGGCTTCGCCGTAGGAGACCTTGCCGAACAGGATATTGTCCTGCAGCGTCGCGGCCCGGTTGTACCGTTCCGGATCGAAGAACTCGACCTCGCCGCGCAACCCGTCCGGCAGCGTCCCGGCGAAAATGTCCCGCGCTTTCAACACCCTGGCCTGGATATCCTCGGTCAGCAGCCCGAGCCGGTGCCGGGCGGGGATCAGCTTGAAGGGCAGCGAACGCAGGCGGAGCCGGTCGTCCTCGCGCATCTCTCCGGTGGACTGGCCGGACGTTCTGGCCAACAGGTGCTGATACTCGGGCATCTCTTCGGAGCCGAAGAAGCTGAACTGGTCGAAAAAGGCGTGGCCCGGCGGCAGGTCGGCAAAGATCTCGACCATCGTCTCGGCAAGCTGACGTCCGACCTCGAGCAGCGTTTCGGCGAGGCCGGCTTCGTGGATCGTCTGCCGAACGAAGGGATGCTCGGCCAGCCGGTCGATATCGAAAGCGGCGCCCGCCGGCGTACCGAACAGCAGGTTCTCGGCAAGGGTGGCGTTGGTGTTGTAGCGCGCCCGGTCGAACGGCTCGACCAGGGCCGACTGTTGCGTCTCGTCCAGTCTGGCGCGCAGGGCCGCCCGGGCCGCAAGCATCGCTTCGGCCAGATCGGGCTGGTCCGCCGGATCGATCGTGCCGTGCAGGCCGAACCGGTACAGGTCGTCGCCCAGATCGACGAGCCGCAGCATGTCGACGCATTTCCGGTCGAGCGCGTCGCGGTCCGGAACGCCGGCCGCATCGTAGTCCACCCAGTCCGCCGTCGGGTCGGCATCGATGTTCGCCGCCGCGCGGGCATCGCGGATGTAGCGGTTGCGCCGCGCGTCGCCGGCCTCCGCCGCAGGCCGGAGCGGCCGGTGGCGCAGGCCGTAGTCCAGGTTTTCGCGCAGGTCGGTCGAGAACAGGTAGGGCACCGGCCCGGCGTAGGACATCTTCCGGCCGGTGAAGGGCTCGGGCAGATCGTCCAGGCGCCGGCCGGCGAGGTCGACCCGGCCGCCGGTGCCTGTCGCCAGCCGGGCGAGCACCAGCGCCAACTCGTCCCGCCCGCTGCTGCCGCTGCCGACGATCGCCGTGTGCTTGTCGAGATCGACCGAGAAGGTGACGCCGTCGACGGTTCTGTTCTGACCGTCCTCGGAATAGGCAAGGCCGGCCACATCGAGCTTCGGGCCCGTCGATTCCGGGCCGGCATCGTCGGTCAACTGCAGGGTTTCGTCGAACAGGCCGGGCGGATCGAACTGCTCGACCACCGATTCGTACTTCACCTTGATGTCGGCCTGGAGCTGGTAATAGTTCAGCAACTCCTTCCACGGCGAGCTGAGATCCTTGTAGGCCGCGAGCACGGCGGTCAGCGCGCCGATGGTCATGTCGCCGGCGATCACGAGATAGCCGCCGATCGCATAGAAGAAGAACGGCGTGAGCTGCGCCATGAAGCTGTTGAGGAACTTGATGGCGAACTTGCGGCGGAAAATCTCGTAGCGGATGGTGTAGATGCGGTCGAGGCGCCGCGCGATGCCGGCGCGCTCGTAGACCGAGGCGTCGTTGGCGCGGATTTCGGCGATGCCGGAGATCGATTCGCCGATATTGTCGGCAAGGCCGCGCACTTCCCGCACCCGGGCCTTGCCGAGTGCGATGACCCGCTTCTGCAGCTTGGGAACGATGTAGATCTGCAGCGGATAGAGCGCCGTCGCGGCGAGGCCGAGGAAGACGTCCTGGGCAAAGATGAAACCCAGATAGACCAGCAGCAGGCCGCCGAAATAGAGCGGCGTCGACGTTGCCGTGCCGACATAGCCGCCGACCGGCTCCACCTCGGCGGTGATCATCGGAATGATCTCGCCCTGGGAGACCTTCTTGAAATGGGGCAGCGGAAAACGAAGGATGCGCGAATAGAGCATGTAGCGCAGGCGGCGGAGCATCTGCTCGCCCAGCCGGCCGGCGTAGACGTTCAGCACATATTTCACGCCGCCGCTGAGGATGACGAAGAAAAGGAAGCCGAAGCTGAGCGCCATCAGGAAGGTGATCTGCTCCATTTCGGCGCCCAGCACGTCGCGCGCCCAGCCGCCCCTCGCCCCGATCGCCTGGTCGATGATGGTCTTCGGCAGTTCCAGCGTGAGGTAGATGATCGGCCAGGAGATCACGGTCAGGGCGAGCACGACAAGCTGCTGCCGCTTGCTGTACTTCATGATGAAGCGGAAGATGCTCCGCTCCAGCGGCACGTTCGGCCGATAGCCGGGCGTCTCGTGCCCCGGCAGCCGGCCAGGGCCGCCGCCTTCGGTCGCCGAAGCCGCCATCAGGCCGGAAGACCCGCGGCGAAAACCGCGTCAGGACTGGCAAAAATGCGCATGGAAACCGACATTGAACCTGGCGTCCGGTTCTGACACCATAATTCAGGGCATGGCGGACTGGCGATACGCAATTCGCGGCGCCGGGTCGGCTGGCGGGAATGCGGCCGCCGCTGCCCCGGGGCCCGGCCGATCGGAGCGACGATGGCGGCAGACAAGACAGTGCGAGCCGAGTACGGTCCGGATCTCCGGGAGGCCGGGGCCTTTTCCGAAAGCCTGCCGGCGGAGGCGCTGGGCGACGGCTTCCGCATCCTGATCTACAGCCACGACAGTTTCGGCCTCGGCCATCTGCGCCGCTGCCGCGCCATCGCCCACGCCCTGGTCGAGCATCGCAGCAACCTTTCGGTGCTGATCCTGTCCGGCTCGCCGATCATCGGCAGCTTCGATTTTCGCTCGCGGGTCGATTTCGTGCGCGTCCCCGGCGTCATCAAGCTGCGCAACGGCGAATATACCGCGCTGAACCTCCATATCGGCCTGCAGCAGACCCTGGCCATCCGCGCGTCGATCATCCGGCACACCGCCGAAGTTTTCGCACCGCACCTGTTTCTGGTCGACAAGGAGCCGCTGGGCCTGCGCGGCGAGATCGAGGAAACGCTGGCCTTTCTCAAGGAACGCCGCACGCCCCTGGTGCTCGGACTGCGCGACGTTATCGACGAACCGGAACTGCTGCAGCCGGAATGGGAACGCAAGAACGCCGTCCCCGCCCTCTCGAAATACTACGATTCGATCTGGGTTTACGGCCTGCCGCAGATCTGCGACCCGCTCGCCGGGCTGCGGGTGCCGAAATCGGTTCGGCGCAAGATGGTCTATACCGGCTATCTGCACCGGGACCTTCCGACCGGCGGACCCGCCGACCCGTCGCAACTCGAAGACCCGTACATTCTGGTGACGCCGGGCGGCGGCGGCGACGGCGAAGCGCTGGTCGACTGGGTGCTGCGCGTCTACGAACAGCGCCGGACCATGCCGCTGCGCGCCGTCATCGTGACCGGCCCGTTCATGCAGGCCGACAAGCAGGCCGAATTCCAGCAGCGCGCCGCCGCGCTGCACGATGTCAGCGTGACGACCTTCGATGCGGCGTTCGAACATCTCATTTCAGGCGCCGAAGCGGTCGTCGCCATGGGCGGCTACAACACCTTCTGCGAGGTTCTGTCGTTCGACAAGCGCGCCTTGCTGGTGCCCCGGACCGTGCCGCGCCGCGAACAGTTCATCCGCGCCCGCCAGGCCCAGGAAGCCGGCCTGCTGACCGTGCTGGAGGACGACGGCATCCGCGACGTCGACCGGATGGCGACCGCGCTGCGGCAACTGCCGCAGCAGAACCGGCCGTCGGACGTTGTCGTGCCGGGGCTCCTGGACGGGCTGGACAACGTCAACCGGCTGGTCGGGCGGGTCATGGAGCGCGGACCGCGCCGGCTCGTTCCGGGTAGGGCGAAGGCCGCCTGAGGCGTTGACGGGACGGAACAGGCCGCCGGGCGCGCCCGGTCCGATCGCCTTCGTCCTGAAGGGCTATCCGCGTCTGTCGGAAACCTTCATCGCCCAGGAGATTCTGGCGCTGGAAAGGCTCGGACTAGACATCCGGCTGTTCTCCCTGCGCCATCCGACCGACGGCCGCCGCCACCCGATCCACGACGAGATCGCCGCACCGACCGCGTATCTGCCGGAATATCTGCATCGCGAGCCGGGCCGGGTCGCCGCCGCGTGGCGCAGGGCGCGGCGGCTGCCGGGCTACGCGAAGGCCGTGCGGGTCTGGCGGCGCGACCTTTGGCGCGACCGGACGCGCAACCGGGTGCGCCGCTTCGGGCAGGCCATGGTGCTGGCGGCCGAGCTGCCGGCGGGCGTCGCACGGCTGCACGCCCATTTCCTGCACACGCCGGCCTCCGTGGCGCGCTACGCCGCGATCATGACCGGCCTGCCGTGGAGCGCCGCGGCCCACGCCAAGGACATCTGGACGACCCCGGACTGGGAGAAGCGCGAAAAGCTGGCCGACCTGGACTGGCTGGTCGCGTGCACCCGGCACGGCTGCGCACATCTGCGCGCCCTTGCACCCTGTCCGGACAAGGTGGGCCTCGTCTACCACGGGCTCGATCTGGAGCGGTTCGCGCCGGGCGGCGGCGCGCCGTCGGACCGGGACGGCTCGGATCCGGAAGACCCGGTCCGGCTCCTGTCGGTCGGGCGGGCCGTCGAGAAAAAGGGGTTTGCGGTTCTGATCGAGGCGCTGGCGGCGCTGCCTCGGACGCTGCACTGGCGCTGGACGTCGATCGGCGGCGGTCCGCTGCTGGGCGACCTCAGGCGCCTGGCCGCGCAACGGGGCGTCGACGACCGGGTCGACTGGCGCGGCCCCCTGGACCAGGCCGCGGTGCTGGCAGCCTGTCGGGCGGCGGACCTGTTCGTCCTGCCCAGCTTGATCGGCAGGGACGGCGACCGGGACGGGCTTCCCAACGTCCTGATGGAAGCCCAGAGCCAGGGCCTGTGCTGCCTGTCCACGCGCCTTTCGGGCATTGAAGAATTGATCGATCACTCAAAAACGGGGTTTCTGGTCGAGCCGGGCAGTTCCGACGCCTTGCGCGACGCCCTGTCGGACCTGATCCGCGATCCGGAGCGGCGCAGATACTACGGTGCGAACGGCAAAGACCGGGTCCGCGCCGAATTCGATGCCGCCGTCGCCGTCCGGGCGCTGTACGACCGGTTCGTGGGGTGCGATACGCCGGCGGCGAAGGGGCGCCTGTGAAGATTGCTTTCTACACGCCGATGAAGCCGCCCGGCGCAGCCCGCCCTTCCGGCGACCGCACCATCGCCCGCTCGCTGTTGCAGGCCATGGCCGCAGCCGGCCACGAGGCCACGGTCGCGTCCACGATGCGCAGCTACCTGGCGGCGCCGGCGGACCGGGAGCGCCGCGCGCGCATCGAGCGGGACGCCGCCGCGGAGGCAAGCCGCCTGATCGCCGCCCTGCGGCCCGCCCCGCCCGATCTCTGGTTTACCTATCACCTGTTCTACAAAGCGCCGGACCTGATCGGGCCGGCGGTCTGCCGCGCCCTGGGCCTGCCCTACCTCGTCGCCGAGGCCAGCTATGCGCCGAAGCGGGATTCGGGCCCCTGGGCCGATCGGCAGGAGCGGGTGCGCGACGCTCTCGGGCTCGCCGACCATGTGTTTTTTCTCAATCCGGTCGACGAGGCCTGTGTCATCCCTCTATTGAAACCCGGCGCGACCCATTCGCGCCTGCCGCCGATGGTCTGCATGCAGGACATTGACAGCCCGGACCGGCGCCGCGAAGTGCGGCGCCGGCTGGCAGCCGAATGGCGCTTGCCGCCGGCCGCGGTCTGGGCCGTTGCCGTCGGCATGATGCGGCCGGGCGATAAATCGGATTCGTACAGGCGTTTGGCGGATGCCTGGATGAGCCGGCCCGACAGTAGGGCGCATCTGCTGATCGTCGGCGATGGCGCGGCAGGGGCCGAGGTCCGGCGGCTCTTCTCCGGCTGCGAGATGCGGGTCGCGTTTCTCGGCATCCTGCCAAAGGACGCTCTGGATGCTGTATACAGAGCAGCCGATTTATACGTTTGGCCGGGTGTGAACGAGGCCGTCGGCATGGCCACGCTGGAGGCCATGGCCGCCGGGTTGCCGGTCGCGGTCGGTCCTTGGGGATCGGTGGCGCAGGGCATCGAGTCCGGCGTGACGGGACTCGTCGCCCGGACGGGCGACGAACTGGGCCGGGCGGTCGGCCGCCTGATTGCCGACCCGGAACTGCGGAAAACGCTGGGCGCGGCGGCGCGGGCCCATGTCCGTCGCCGGCACAGCCTGTCGGCAGCCGCGGACGCGATGACCGCAGCGTTCGAGGATGCCGCGGGCCGGACCCCATGACCGGAATCCTGTTCCTCCGCCACGGGCCGACCGACTGGAACGCCGAAGGGCGGGTCCAAGGCCAGACGGACGTGCCCCTGAACGACGCCGGGCGGCGGTCCGTCCGGACCTGGCGCCTGCCGCATTACGCGGCGGACTGGGAATGGCATGCCAGCCCGCTGCAGCGGGCGGTCGAAACTGCGGTGCTGCTGGGCGCCGATCCCGCGCACCTGAAGCTCGACGATCGCCTGAAGGAGATCGACTGGGGCGACTGGGAAGGAGCGATCCTTAAAAAACTGCGGGCGGAGCAGGGCGAAACCCTGCGCCGGATCGAGGCGCGCGGACTCGACATGGCGCCGCCGAACGGCGAATCGCCCCGCCAGTTGACCGAGCGGCTGGCCGGATGGCTAGCGGAAGCGGCGGCGCGGCGGCGGGATATCTGTGCCGTCTGCCACGCCGGCGTTCTGCGCGGCGCCTATACCCTGGCGACCGGCTGGGACATGCGCCGAGCAGCACCGCTCGAACGGGGGCACGCCTGGGCGCATCTCTACACCCTGGCCGAAGACGGCGCCCTGACGCCCGAAGCGCTCAACATCCGCCTCGCCGCCAGCGAACCGCCCTCCGGCTATGACCGCTGACGCGCCGCCTGCAATCCTGTTCTGGGTCCAGCATCTGCTCGGCATCGGCCACTTTGCCCGCACCGCGGCGCTCGCCGGACGCGCCGCGGCCCGAGGCTACGCCGCCCACATTGCCGTCGGCGGCACGCCCGTTCCCGGCGCGCAGACCGGCGGCGTTACGCTCCACCCGCTTCCCGCGCTGCACGCGGCCGACGAGACGTTCAGCGGCCTGGTCAACGATCGCGGCGCCCCGGCTGGCGAGGCGGACTGGCGCGCGCGCGGCGACCGGCTGGCAACGCTGTTGGAGACGATCCGACCTCGGCTGGTCGTTCTGGAGCATTATCCGTTTGGGCGGCGGGCATTCGGCCGGGAAATCGCGGCGCTGCTCGACCGCGCCGGCGCGTTGGGCGTTTTGAAGGTCGCGGTTTCCGTGCGGGATATCCTGGTCGACCGGAAGGCCGAACGCTGGGCCGAAGCCGCGGATTTCATCGAGCGCCGGGTCGACCGGGTTTTCGTGCATGGCGATCCCGATTTCATCGCCCTCGACGATACCTTTCCCCTGGCCGCAAGGATCGCAGCGAAGCTGCACTACACCGGCTACGTCGATCCGCTTCCGGCGGAAGCGGAGCCGGAGGCGCCGGCGCCCGCGGAAGCGGAAATCCTGGTGAGCAGCGGCGGCGGCCGGGTGGGCTCGGCCCTGCGCACCGCGGCGCTGGCCCTGGGCAGCGGACCGAACGGCGAGCCGGTTCGTATCCGCGCCGGCGGCGCCGTCCCCGCAGCGGAATTCGAAGCCCTGCGGTCTTCGGCCGGGCCACGGGTGACCGTCGAGCGCAACCGGCCGGATTTCCGCCGGCGGCTCGCCGGCTGCGCCTGTTCGGTCTCCCAGGCGGGCTACAATACGGTGGTGGACATCCTGAAGAGCGCCGCACCGTCGGTCCTCGTCCCGTTCGATACCGCCGGCGAAACCGAACAGATGCGTCGGGCGCGGCGGCTGGAAGCGATGGAACGGGCGGTCGTGCTGCCGGAGGACGCGCTGACGCCGCACCGCCTGAAGGAGGCGGTCGCCGGAGCGCAGACGCTGCCCCGCCAGAGCCTCCCGGTGCGGCTGGACGGCGCGGAGGCTTTCGTCCGGGCCCTGCCCGGCCTGATCGGCGCGCCGGCATGACGGGCTGGGACGCGCTGCGCCGCGAACTCGACCTGTGGGCGCAGACAGGCAGGACGGCGACCCTGTGGTGGCGCGACGACGACGCGGTCGGGCCCTCGGCGGCGCTCGACCGGGCGATGGCGCTTGCCGAGGCGTCTGCCGTCCCGCTCGCGCTGGCTGTCATCCCCGCGGAAAACCGGCTGACCGCGGCCGACCTGGCCGGCGCCGTAACGCCGGTCCAGCACGGCTACGCCCACCGCAACCATGCGGGGCCCGGCGCAAAAAAGCGCGAACTGGGTGCGGAACGCCGCGCCGATCATGTTCTGGCCGAACTGATGACCGGGCGGGATGCGCTGGAAAGGGCTTTCGGCGGCGTTTTCCGGCCGGTCCTGGTGCCGCCCTGGAACCGGATCGGCGCTCATTTGCCTCCCCTGCTGCCGGAGCTGGGCTATGCCGGCCTCAGCCGGTTCGGCGCGCGCGACCGCCCGGGGATCGGCGCCATGGGGATCGTCAACGCCCATGCCGACATCGTCGACTGGAAAGGCAGCCGCGGCTTCGTCGGCGCGGAGGGCGCGCTCGCTCAGCTTGTCGGCCACCTTCGGGCGCGCCGGGAGGGCGCGGCCGACCCGGCGGAAGCCACCGGATTGCTGACCCATCATCGCGTTCATGACGCAGCCTGCTGGAATTTCCTCGAACGCCTGTTCGAGACGACGGCGCAGAGCGGCATTGCGGAGTGGCGCAGCGCAGCGACCTTATTCTACGCTTGAGTCATGACCGTGCAGCGCTACCCGCGCTCTACCCTGCGCAACGACTATATCCGCGCGGCTGTCGGCGTCGCCCTGTGCGTGCCGCTGGCGGCGGTGTCCCGCGGCAGTTGGTTCGGTTTCTGGCTGTTCGCATCCCTGACCGTGCTGTTTGCCGTCTTCGGCCTGCGGACCTGGCTGCGCGCGCGCACCGAATACAGATTGACCGAATCCGGGCTTCTGCGCACAAATGCCGGGATCGCCGGACATGCGGAAACCGGGGTCGCCTGGGCGGAACTGTCGGGCCTGAAACTCCGTTTCTTCCCCCTGCGGCGCGACAGGTCCGAAGGCTGGATGCAGTTGATCGTCCGGTCAGCCGGAGCGCGCCTGTCCGTCGATTCGACGCTTGAGGACTTCGACGCGATCGCCGAGGCGGCGCTGGCCGCCGGGTTGCGCAATGAGTTGCCGATGAGCCAGACCACGTTGGCGAACTTCCGGGCGCTCGGATTGTCGCCCGAGAATCTTTCGGACTCCGGTTGACCGCAGGGCGGAAGATCGTGACCGGGCCGCTGATCGATATCCGCAATCTGCACGTCTCGTTTGCCGTGCATGGCGGCGAGGTCCCGGCGGTGCGCGGCGCCTCGTTCCGGATACCGGCCGGTGGCACGGTCGCCCTGGTCGGCGAAAGCGGCAGCGGCAAGACGGTCATCTCCCAGACCTTGATGGGCATCCTGCCGAACAATGCGGTTATCAGGCAGGGCGAAGTGCTGTTCCGGGATCCGGCGGGCGACGGAAGCGCGGTCGACCTGGCCGCGGAAGACCCCGAAGGACCGCGCCTGCGGGCGATTCGCGGCGGCCGGATCTCGATCGTTTTCCAGGAACCGATGACCTCGCTGTCGCCCCTGCACACGATCGGCGACCAGATCGGCGAGGCGCTGAGCCTGCATCGCACGGTCGGCGCGAAGGAGCGGGACGAAGCCGTGGCCGACATGCTGCGTCATGTCGGTTTTCCCGATCCGGTACGGGCTTTGAGGACCTACCCCTTCGAACTCTCCGGCGGCCTGCGCCAGCGGGCGATGATCGCCATGGCGCTCGTCTGCCGGCCCGCGCTGCTGGTCGCCGACGAGCCGACGACGGCGCTCGACGTGACCATCCAGGCGCAGATCCTGAAGCTGATCCGCGACTTGCAGGCCGAGTTCCGCATGGCGGTGCTGATGATCACCCACGACCTGGGTGTGGTCGCCAACGTCGCCGAGGAAGTCGTCGTGATGTACCACGGCGAGGTCATGGAGATCGGTACGACCGAACAGATCTACGGCGATCCCCGCCATCCCTATCTCAAGGCGCTGATGAAGGCGGTGCCACGCTTTGCGATGGACCGGGGCGAGCGCCTTACGCCGCTGCGCGAGATCGAGGCCGATTCCGGCCACCTCCTGGCCGGGCGGGCGCCGTGGCCGGACGATGCCGACCGGGCCGGGCCGCTGCTCAGGGTCGAAAATCTCGTCAAGACCTATCGCATCCGCAAGGGCGGGGCCGCGGCCACCGTCCGCGCGGTCGACGATGTCAGCTTCGACATCCGGCGCGGCGAGTGCCTGGGCCTGGTCGGCGAGAGCGGCTGCGGCAAGACCACGCTGAGCAAGACGATCATGCGCGCCCTGACACCGGATTCGGGCCGGATCGTCTACAACAGGCGCGGCGAACCGCGCGACGTGACCGGTCTGAAAGGCGAGCGGCTGAACGAATACCGCCGGGACGTGCAGTTCATCTTCCAGGACCCGTTCAGTTCGCTCAACCCGCGCATGACGGTGTTCGATATCGTCAGCGAGCCGCTGAAGATTCACGGCATCGGCGATGCCGGCCACCGGCGCGAAATGACTGCGGAGCTCCTGCGCCGGGTCGGCCTCGATCCGCGTTTCCTCAACCGCTATCCCCATTCCTTCTCCGGCGGCCAGCGCCAGCGCATCGGCATCGCGCGCGCGCTGGCGCTCAAACCCGAACTGCTGATCTGCGACGAGCCGGTCTCGGCGCTCGACGTCTCGATCCAGGCGCAGATCCTGAACCTGCTGCGCGACCTGCAAAGGGATCTGGGCCTCACCTACCTGTTCATTTCGCACAACTTGGCGGTCGTGAACTATGTCGCCGACCGGATCGCCGTGATGTGCGCCGGCCGGATCGTCGAGATCGCCGCGGGCGAGACGCTGTTCCGCAATCCTGTGCATCCCTATACCCAGGCGCTGGTTGCGGCCGTGCCCGAGCCGGACCTGAACAACAGGCTGGACTTCGCCGCTCTGATGGAGGGCAAGGCCTCGTCGCCCGAAGCCTGGCCGGCGCCGTTCTCCCTGCGCGGACCGGAACAGGCGGAGGCCTTCCACGATGTCGGCGGCGGACATCTGGTGCGCGCCTGGGAGGGCGCGGCGCTGGACGCCGGCAACGACCCGGCGCCGGCGGGCCCATGACACAGCTTCGCCGGCATTTTGCGTGCGCAGTGCTGGCCGCCGCGGGCCTCGCCGGCGCCGGGGGTGCTGGCTTGGCGGCGCCCTACATCGAACCGCCGTGGTTTGGGGACAGGGTTGCCGCGGGCGTGCTGCCGCCGGTCGCGCGGCGGCTGCCGGCGGCGCCGTCGGTCGTGTCCTTCGCGGGCACGGCCAAGAAACCGGGCCGCTACGGCGGTTCGCTCACCATGCTGATGGCGCGGGCGAAGGATACGCGGATGGCGGTGGTCTACGGCTACGCGCGCCTGGTGGCCTACGACAGCGACTACCGGCTCCGGCCGGATATCCTGGAGCGGTTCGAGGTAAAGGACGGCCGGATCTTCACCTTCACCCTGCGCAAGGGCCACCGCTGGTCCGACGGCGCGCCCTTTACCACTGACGATTTCCGCTACTGGTGGGAAGACGTCGTCCACAACAAGGTGCTGTCGCGCTTCGGCGTGCCCCAGGCCCTGCTGGTCGACGGCCGGAAGCCGGAGGTCGAGTTCCTCGACCGGCACACCGTCCGTTACAGCTGGGCGAAGCCGAACCCCTATTTCCTGCCCGCACTCGCCGGGCCGCGGCCGCTCTACCTGTATATGCCGCGCCACTACATGCAGCGCTTCCACATCGATTACGCGAAAAAGAAATATCTCCGGAAAATGACGAAAAACGGCCTGAAGCCGGACGGCTGGGCCAAGTTCCACCGCAAGCGCGGCCGGATGTACCGGTTCCAGAATCCGGCGCTGCCGACCCTGCAACCCTGGATCCCGACCACCGCACCGCCGGCGGACCGCTATGTCTTCGTCCGAAATCCCTATTTTCACCGGGTCGACCGGAACGGCCGTCAATTGCCCTATATCGACCGGCTGGTCTTTATCATCGCCGACAGCAAGATCGTCGCCGCCAAGGCCGGGGTCGGCGAGACCGACCTGCAGGGCCGCTATCTGCGCTTTACCGATTTCACCTTTCTCAAGCGCGGCGAGGCGCGGGGCAGGCACAGGGTCTATCAGTGGCAGACTGCGGTCGGCGCGCAGATCGCGCTCTATCCGAACCTGAATCACAAGGACCCGGTGTGGCGCAAGCTGTTCGGCGACGTCCGCTTCCGGCGCGCGCTCTCCCTCGGCATCGACCGGCGGGAGATCAACCGGGTCATGTATTACGGGCTGGCCGCGGAGGGCGGCAACACGGTGCTGCCGCGCAGCCCGCTGTTCCGGCCGGAATACCGCGAAGCCTGGGCGCGTTTCGACCCGGCCCGGGCGAATGCCCTGCTCGACGAGATCGGCCTGACCCACCGCGACAGCGAGGGCTACCGCCTGCTGCCCGACGGGCGACCGCTGGAAATCATCGTCGAGGCGGCGTCGGAAGGCAGCGAATACACCGATGCAATGCGCCTGATTCAGGATTCCTGGCGCCGGATCGGCGTTCGCCTGTTCCAGAAGAACACGCGGCGCGAGATGTTCCGTCGCCGCGTTTATGCCGGCCTGACCCATATCGCGATGTGGACCGGGATGGACTACGCCAATGTCCGGGCGAACACGCCGCCGCTGGAACTGGCGCCGACCGACCAGGTCCAGCTCCAGTGGTCGCAATGGGGCCTCCACTACGCGAGCAAGGGCCGGTCGGGCCAGAAGCCGGCCGATCCCGGCGCCCTCCGGCTGATCGAATTGCTGCGCCAGTGGGAAGCGGCGGAATCGACGGCGCAGCGCCGGACGATCTGGCACCGGATGCTGCAAATCTCCGCCGACCGGGTCTATTCGATCGGCCTGGTCGGCGGCGTGATCCAACCGGTCGTCGTGAATGTCAGCCTGCGCAACGTGCCGAAAACCGGGGTCTGGGCCTGGAATCCGGGCGCCCATCTGGGCATCTACCGGCCCGACACCTTCTGGTTCGCGAAACCGTCCGGGGCGGCGCATTGACGATGCCGCGCCGCCGCCCGACCCGCCTGCGCTGACCGGCCCGCGCTGACCGGCAAAACCGATGCTCCGCTATATCGCCCATCGCCTACTGATCATGGTGCCGACGCTGATCGCGATCAGCTTCATCGTGTTCGTCGTCATCCAGCTGCCGCCGGGCGACTATCTGACGACGCTGATCGAAGAGCTCCGGGAACTGGGCGAGCCGGCCGACCTGAAACAGATCGAGGCGTTGCGCGAGGAATACGGCCTCGATCAGCCCTTCCTGGTCCAGTATGTCGAATGGGTCTTCGGACTGGTCCAGGGCGATCTCGGTTATTCGTTCGAATACGAGCAGCCGGTCGCCGACGTGGTCGGCGACCGGTTGTGGCTCTCCTTTATCGTCTCGGTCGCGACCATCATCTTCACCTGGATCGTCGCCTTCCCGATCGGCGTCTACTCGGCGACGCACCAGTATAGCTGGGCCGACAACTCCCTCACCTTCATCGGCTTTCTCGGCCTGGCGACGCCGAACTTCCTGCTCGCGCTGGTCATGGTCTACTTCGCCAACGTCTGGTTCGGCACCGAGATCGGCGGCCTGATGGACGAGCGGTATATCGGCCAGCCGTGGAGCTGGGGGAAGATCGTCTCGGTCCTCGAGCATCTGTGGATCCCGGTCATCGTGATCGGCACGTCCGGCACCGCCGGCATGATCCGCCGCCTGCGCGCCAACCTGCTGGACGAATTGCAGAAGCAGTATGTCGTAACCGGCCGGGCCAAGGGCCTGCCGCCGTTCCGGCTGCTGGTCAAATATCCGCTGCGCATGTCGCTCAACCCGTTCATCTCGGATATCGGCGACCTGCTGCCCCAGGTGATTTCCGGCGCCGTCATCGTGTCGGTGGTGCTCAACCTGCCGACCACCGGCAAGATGCTGTACGAGGCGCTGCTGAGCCAGGACATGTATCTGGCCGGCTCCTTCCTGATGTTTCTTGCCCTGCTGACTGTGCTCGGCGTGCTGGTCTCCGACCTCGCGCTGGCCCTGCTCGATCCGCGGATCCGGCTCCAGGGCCGGGCGGAAAAATGACCGGGCGCGCCGCATCGCCGCCGAATGCCGGCAAACCGCCGCCGGGCGGGCCGGCCAACGAACGGTTCGTTTCCGAAGCGCCGTTCGATCCGCTGTCTATCGAGGCGCTGACCCCGGAACAGGAACGTTATTACCTGGCCGGCCAGTGGAAGCTGATGTGGTGGAAGCTGCGCCGCCACAGGATTGCGGTGTTCTGCGGCGGACTGCTGGCCTTCATGTATCTCTGCGCCATGCTCGCGGAGCTGCTGGCGCCCTACAACCTGGCGACCCGGCACACCGGCCACATCTATGCGCCGCCTCAGGCCGTGCGGCTGTTCCACGCGGGCCGCTTTGTCGGGCCCTTCGTTTACGGGCTGACCTACAAGCTGGATCGGAACACGCTCCAGCGAACTTATACGGTCGATCGTTCCAAAATACATCGCATCCGGTTCCTGTGCCGGGGCGAGCCCTACCGGTTCTGGGGCCTGATCGAGATGGATGTCCGCCTGTTCTGTCCCGCGAAGGGCGGCACGCTGTTCCTGCTGGGAACGGACCGGATGGGGCGGGACATGTTTTCCCGCCTGGCGATCGGTTCGCGGATATCGCTGACCATCGGCTTTGTCGGCGTCGCGATCAGTTTCCTGCTCGGCATCGGCATCGGCGGACTGGCGGGCTATTACGGCGGCTGGATCGATTCGGTCGTTCAGCGCATCATCGAGGTGCTGCGCTCCTTCCCGGTGCTGCCGCTGTGGATGGCGTTGTCCGCCGCGCTGCCGGTCACCTGGTCGCCCCTGTGGATCTATTTCGGCATCACCCTGATCCTCGGCCTGCTCGACTGGACCGGCCTGGCCCGGGCCGTGCGCTCCAAGCTGTTCGCCCTGCGGGAAGAGGATTTTGCGACGGCGGCGCAATTGATGGGCGCCAGCCCGCGCCGGATTATCGGCCGGCACCTGCTGCCCAGCTTCACCAGCCACCTGATCGCCTCGGCGACCCTCTCCATCCCGGCGATGATCCTGGGCGAAACCGCGCTGAGCTTCCTCGGCCTCGGCCTGAAGCCGCCGATCGTGAGCTGGGGCGTGCTGCTGTCGGAAGCCCAGAACATCAACGTCGTCGCGCTCTATCCCTGGCTCATGCTTCCGGTGGTGCCGGTCATCGTAACCGTGCTGACCTTCAATTTCCTGGGCGACGGGCTGCGCGACGCCGCCGACCCTTACAAGTGATGTCCAGCGCCGCCATTCAGTCGGCCGCGACGAAAGCCAGATCGACCGCCTCCGAGACGCCGGCAACTCCGGTCGCCGGGACGCGTTTATAATTTAGCGATGATTTAAAATCCTGGCCGGCGGCGAGGGTCAGGGCCTCTGCGGTCGTCACGATGCCGGCATTGAGGCTCTTGCCATGCTTGTCGAGCTTGGCGGCGAGATTCACCGGGTCGCCGATCACGGTATATTCGAGCCGGCTCTCGTCGCCGATCGCGCCGAAGACGACCGGGCCCGCGGTCACGGCGACGGCGACGCGCAGAACCGGTTTTCCCGCCGCCTGCCGGGCTTCGCCCCACGCGCGGGCGGCGACGGCGACGGCTTCGGCCGCGCGCAACGCGTCGGCCGCATACGATTCCGACGGCACAGCCGCCCCGAACGTCGCCAGGATGCCGTCGCCCATGAACTTGTCGATCGACCCGCCATTGTCCTGGATCGCGGGCACCAGCCGGGCCTGATACTCGGTCAGAATCTCGATCACCGCGTTCGCCGGCATGGCCGCAGCAATCCGGGTGAAGCCGCGAATGTCGGTCGTCAGGATGGCGGCATCGCGCTGCTGGCCCTCGCCGGCGTGGATTTCCTCCTTCGCGTGGGCGATCCGGTCGGCGATCTCGGGACTGAAGAAGCGCGACAGCGAGACGGCGGCGGCGTGCTCCTGCGCGCCGCGCACCAGGGTCTTGCGGGCGCGCATGATGGCGACCGCCAGAATCGCCGTAACCAGCGCTATCGTAATGATTTTATCGAATTCGGCGCCGAGCAGAATCCGGTTTGCGGTCAGATACTCAACATAGTCGCGCGTGACCGCCTGCATGCCGCCATCGTAGACGATGGCGTAGCCGATCATCAGCAGCCAGCCGGCGGACGCGACGACCCCGGCCAGCACGACATAGCGCGAATCGAACCGGAGCGCCCGGATCGAGATGAACAGGAACACATAAAGCAGCGTCGGCGCTTTCAGATAGAAGGCCGGCGGCTGACCGTAGTCGATATGGAACGACCATATAATACCCAGCAACAGCAGCATGTCGGCGATGACGGAGAGCGCGAGAAACCAGGCCGGCAGGCGGATCCGGTAGGACAGGGCGAGCCGCAGCAGGGTGAATAGGAAATACGCCAGCAGCGCCCAGCCGATCGGCCGCGAATAGACCGCGGTTTCGTGCGTTTTCGGCGATAACAGGAACAACACGCCGAGGCCGACGATCACGGAGAGTTGGATCCAGCCGATCAGGCGCTCGCTGGCGTCGCGCTGGCGATCGATCGCTTCCCGGATGCGCGGCGCGACCTCGGCCTCGCCCCGGCCCAACAGCCGCGTTGCCGCCGACCGGGCCGCAACGAAAGCCGCGGAAACCGGGCTTTGCGACGCTTTCGTGGGTTCCGGTGAATGCTGCATACGATTTGTATCCAGTATGCTGCTAGGGTTGGATTTGGGATACAGCCCGGACGGAACCTACCGTGGGGGTGAGTCTCCGGCGATCTGCCCGTCCCGATCGCGTTCCTGCCCTGTTTTACTTTCCGGTGCAGCGCGCCCCTAGGGGCGCAGGACGAGCCCCTCCCGCGCAACGACCGTCGACGCGAAGGCGCGCTGCGCCGCGTCGGCGATCCGGTCCATGTCGTCGTCGGTATGGTCCGGCGCGTGGTGGAAGATGACGTATTTGCCGACCCGGCCGCGTTCGGCGAGGACGGCGCCGGCTTCCCAGGTCGAGTGTCCCCACCCCCTGAAGGCCGGATACTCCGCCTCGGTATAGGTTGCGTCATAGACGAAGATGTCGGCGCCCTCGATCAGCTCGAGAATGTTGGCGTCGATCTCGCCCTCGACATGCTCGGTATCGGTCACATAGCAGATCGACCGGCCGCCCCACTCGATCCGGTAACCGGTCGCGCCGTTGGGATGGTTGAGCGGCGCGGTGCGAATGGCAATGCCTTGCCGCAGGTCGAGCCGGTCGCCGGCGCGGAATTCCTCGAAACTGATCTCCGCGCCGACCGCTTCCAGCGGCACCGGGAAGATCGGCGCCTCGATAAGGCGCAAAAACACGTCGCGCAGGCGGACGTCGCTGTCCCACAGGTGGCCGGCGTGGATGCGCAACCGGTTGCCGGGCTTGAACAGCGGGACGAAGAAGGGCATCCCGGCGATGTGGTCGATATGGGTGTGGGTGAGCAGGATGTCGGTATCGACGGACCCCGCCGCGTCCAGTTCCGCCCCGAGGGCGCGCAGGCCGGTGCCGGCGTCCAGAATGAGCAGACTGCCGGCGCAGCGCACCTCCAGGCAGGAGGTGTTGCCGCCGTAGCGGGCGTACTCACCGCCCGGACAGGCGATCGTGCCCCGGACGCCGCGGAAGCGGACGAAAAAATCCTCGCTTCCGGTCGAATCGGCAGGGACCGAATCGGCGGGGGTCGAATCGGCGGGGGTCATCGCGGCAACCGGATGCTTCGCGGCCGGCAGCGGGCGCGGCGAGCCAACGGGCGGCCGATCAGGGCGCCAGCCGGTACCCGCCCGGCTCCGTCACCAGAATCTCGGCCTGGCCCGGGTTTTTCTCGATCTTCTGGCGCAGCCGGTACACATGGGTCTCCAGGGTGTGAGTCGTCACGTTGGCGTTGTATCCCCACACATCGGTCAGGAGCGTCTCGCGGGAGACGGTTTCCCCGTTTGCACGGTACAGGAATTTGAGAATCGCCGTTTCCTTTTCGGTGAGTCTCACCTTTTGTCCCGTTTCTTCCGCGACCAGCAGTTTCATTGCCGGCCGGAACGTGTAATGGCCGATCGAGAAAACCGCGTCCTCGCTTGCTTCGTGCTGCCGGACGTGAGCCCGGAGCCGCGCGAGCAGGACGCCGAGACGAAACGGCTTGGTGACATAGTCGTTGGCGCCGGCATCCAGGCCGAGAATGGCGTCGGCGTCGCTGTCGGCGCCGGTCAGCATGATGATGGGCGCCTTGACCCCGTTCCGCCGCAGCAGGCGGCACAGTTCCCGCCCGTCCATATCGGGCAGGCGCACGTCCAGCAGCACGGCGTCGTAACGCGCAACCTTGACCTTGTTGAGGGCCTCGGCGGCGGTCACCGCGACATCGGTCGCGAATTCTTCGTGAAGCCGAAACTGATCGACCAGCGATTCCCGGAATTCGGTATCGTCGTCGACCAGGAGAAGCTGCTTACCGGGGCCGGACGGACGCTTGCTCACTGACCAGGCCTGTAAATCCCGATGAAAGACGAATGGCGGCCGGCCGCAACCGCGCCGTCGAATATCGTTTAACAGGATAAGCCCTGAAGCCGCCCCGGCACAATCATTTCCAGTGGCCGTCCGCCCGCATTCGCAGAGGCTTTTTCTATGGCGGGCTATCCGGCCGCCGCGGCGCGCGGCGCCTTTCTCGGGCCGAAAATGGCCGTTCCTATGCGAACATGGGTCGCGCCCTGTTCGATCGCTGCCGCGTAATCGGCGCTCATCCCCATGCTGAGCTGGGGCAGGCCCTGCTCCCGCGCCAGCTTCGCCAGAAAGGCGAAATGGGGCGCCGGCTCCCGATCGACGGGAGGAATGCACATCAGCCCGGCGACGGTCAGGCCCAGGCCACGGCAATGCCGGACGAACGAAGCCGCCTCGCCCGGCGCAACTCCGCTCTTTTGCGGCTCCTCTCCGGTGTTGATCTGGACGAAACAGTCGACTCGGCGATCCTGCCGCGCCTGTTCGCGAGCAATCGCGGCCGCAAGCTTCGGCCGGTCGACCGTCTCGATCGCATCGAACAGCGCCACCGCATCGGCCGTCTTGTTGGTCTGCAGATGGCCGATCAGATGCAGGCGGACATCCGGATACCGGGCCTTCAGGGCCGGCCATTTGTCCCGCGCCTCCTGGACCCGGTTTTCGCCGAACAGGCGGTGGCCCGCATCGAGCGCCGGACGGACGGCGTCCGCATCCCAGGTTTTCGTCACGGCGACCAGCGAAACCGCATCGTCCGGCCGTCCGGCCTGCCGGCAGGCGTCGCGGATCGCGCCGGAAACCCTTTCGAGATTGTCGCGGACAGGCATCGTCCGGTTAGCTTGAAACGGCCGGCGGCGTAGTCAAGCGTACAACGCCGCTGCGTCGCTGCGTGCTTCGGCCGGCCCTTTGCCGCAGCCGGGCTATCGGATATACCGACCGCGGCGCCGTCGGGTGCGGCTACCCGCGGCGCAACCGATGACTGCCGCTTGGACGAGGGCGAAATGAGCGGACCTGGCGACCCGGCCCATCCGGATTCGACACTCAAACCCGACGCCGTGCGGTTGCGCCGCGCAGCCGCGGTCGCGCTGCCTGGGCTTGCCCTGCTGCTCGCAGGATGCGTCGCCGAGGAACGCCCGACGGGTCCGGCCGTGAACATTTTCGAGCGGTACGCGCACGCTCGCGCCATCCGGCCGAACCCTGACCTGTGGGCGGCGGCCGGTAACCGGCTGGATTTCGCCCGCAAGAGGATGTCAGACCCGTTCGGCGGCGTGCTGGCGACGAACTGGTACCGGCCGAAAGACGCGCCGGGCGAACGGCGGCGCGTGACGGTCACCATTCTGGGGCCGGCGCTCGAAGCGAAGAACCTGCGCATCGCCGTCATCAGGCAGGTGCGACGCGGCGGGGTCTGGCGCAACAGGCCGGTCAGCGCGTCCACTGTCGCCGAGTTGCACACGACGATCCTGCGCGCCGCGCGCTATCGCGCCGCCGCAAGAGGCATCTGATCTGACAGGTTTCGCAGCGGCGGCCCGCGACCGGGCCTGCCGGAAGGCCGACTAGCGGAGTTTCGCCGACGATGGCGCGTTACGATTTCCGGGAGGCCGAGCCGAGGTGGCAGAAGGCCTGGGACGAGGCCGGCTGCTTTGCGGCCGAGGCCGATCCCGGCCGGCCGAAATACTATGTGATGGAAATGTTCCCCTATCCGTCGGGCAAGATCCACATGGGTCATGTCCGCAACTACACGCTGGGGGACGCCGTGGCCCGCTATCGCCGGGCCCGCGGTTACAACGTGATCCATCCCATGGGTTGGGACGCCTTCGGCCTGCCGGCGGAAAACGCCGCGATCGAGCGCGGCGTCCACCCGCGCGACTGGACCTACGACAATATCGCCACGATGCGCCGCCAGCTCAAACGGATGGGGCTGTCGCTCAACTGGGACCGCGAGATCGCGTCCTGCCATCCCGGATACTACGTCCACCAGCAGAGCATTTTCCTGGATTTCCTCGAAAAGGATCTGGCCTACCGCAAGGAATTCTGGGTCAACTGGGATCCGAAAGACGGGACCGTTCTGGCCAACGAACAGGTGATCGACGGCAAGGGCTGGCGCTCCGGCGCGGTCGTCGAGCGGCGCAAGCTGTCCCAATGGTTTTTCCGCATCACCCGCTATGCCGACGAACTGCTCGAGGCGCTGGGCTCTCTCGGCCGCTGGCCGGAAAAGGTCCGGATCATGCAGGAGAACTGGATCGGCCGGTCGGAGGGCGCCCGGGTCCGTTTCCCGGTCGTGGGCCGGGATGGCGAAGCGCTGGAGGTCTTCACGACCCGGCCGGACACGCTCTTCGGCGCCTCTTTCTGCGCCCTGGCGCCGAACCATCCGCTGAGCGAGGAACTCGCCCGGAACGATCCTGCGTTGCAGGCGTTCATCGCGGAGTGCCAGCGCATCGGCACCAGCGAAGCCGCCATAGAGGCGGCCGAGAAAACCGGCTACCGCACCGCGGTCAAGGTCGAGCATCCCTTCGTCGAAGGTCTGACGCTGCCGGTTTACGTCGCGAATTTCGTGCTGATGGAATACGGCTCGGGCGCGATCTTCGGCTGTCCGGCCCACGATCAGCGGGATCTGGAATTCGCCCGGAAATACGACCTTCCGGTGCTGCCTGTCGTCGCGCCGGTGGAAAACGGCGAGGCGCAGCCGATCGAGATCGGGAGCGAAGCGTATCTCGCGAAAGATACCGGCACGGTGATCGTCAATTCGGACTTTCTGAACGGCCTCGACGTGCCGGCCGCCATCCGCGCCGCCGTCGACCGGCTGGAGGCCGACGGCAGCGGTACGGGGACGATCCAGTACCGCCTGCGCGACTGGCTGATCTCGCGCCAGCGCTACTGGGGCTGCCCGATCCCGACGATCCATTGCGACGCGTGCGGCATCGTGCCGGTGCCGCGCGATCAGCTGCCGGTGACGCTGCCGGAAGACGTCACGTTCGACACGCCCGGCAACCCGCTGGACCGGCACCCGACCTGGAAACACGTCGATTGCCCGCAATGCGGCCGGCCGGCGCAGCGCGATACCGACACCATGGACACCTTCGTCGATTCGTCCTGGTATTTCGCGCGCTATTGCTCGCCGCGCCACGAAGGAGCACCGGTCGACAAGGCGACGACGGACTACTGGCTGCCGGTCGACCAGTATATCGGTGGCGTCGAGCATGCGATCCTGCATCTGCTCTATTCGCGCTTCTACGTCCGCGCCATGTCGGACACCGGATCGCTGAACGACCTCGAGGAGCCGTTCGCCGGCCTCTACACCCAGGGCATGGTCTGCCACGAAACCTACCGCGACAGCGCCGGCAACTGGCTGTACCCGGAACAGATTGTCAGGGACGGTGAAACGGCGCGCCTTGCCGATAGCGGCGAGCCGGTCGCGATCGGTCGGTCGGAATCGATGAGCAAGTCGAAGCGGAACACCGTCGACCCGGAAGCCATCATCGAGACCTACGGCGCCGACACGGCTCGGCTTTTCATGCTGTCGGACACGCCGCCGGACCGGGACATGGACTGGACCGAGGCCGGCATTGACGGCGCCTGGCGCTATATGAACCGGTTGTACCGTATGGTTGCCGATCCGCCCGTTGCGGTGCCGCCGCCCGGTACGCCGCCGCCGGCAGTCTGGAGCGACGCCGCGTTGGCGCTGCGGCGGGCGGCCCACAAGACCATCGCCGGCGTGACGGAAGATTTCGAGCGCTTCCACTTCAACCGGGCTGTTGCCCGGATCCGCGAGTTGACCAATACGCTGGCCGAAACCGGGACGGATGGCGGGACCGATAGCGGCGCGGACATCGCCTGGGCGATGCGCGAGGGGCTCGAAACGGCGGTTCGCCTGATCGCGCCGATGACCCCGCATGTCGGCGAGGAACTGTGGCGGAGTCTGGGGCACGAAACCCTGCTGGCGACCCGCCCCTGGCCGGAATGCGAGCCGGCGCTCACGGTCGACGATACGGTGACCATCGCGGTGCAGGTCAGGGGCAAGCTGCGCGGCACGATCGACCAGCCGGCCGGCGCAGACCCGACGGCGGTCGAGGAAGCCGCGCTGGCGCTGCCGGCGGTGGCCAGGCAGGTCGCCGGGCGCGACATTCGCAAGATCGTCGTTGTGCCGGACAGGATTGTGAATATCGTGGTCTGATGCCGCCGCGCCAGTGGACTGAAGACGGCGGCCCGAAGACGGGGACGGAGCGAAATTGAAGACAGCGCGCTGCCTTGCCGCCTGCGTCGTCGCAGCCCTGGCGATCGGCCTGGCGGGATGCGGCTTCCAGCCGCTCTACGCCGACCGGCCCGGCGGCAAGAAGGGTGGCGAGAGCGGCGGCGGGGACGTCGCCGGCGATGTTGCGACGGTCCGTATCGCCCCGATCGCGGACCGGATCGGCCAGATCCTGCGCAACGAACTGCTCGACCGCCTCAATCCGTCCGGAGAACCGGCGGATCCGCGCTATGCGCTCGAGGTGCGCCTCGCCGTCTCCCGGCGGGAGCTGGGCATCCGCAGGGACGAGACGGCGACCCGCGCCAACCTGCGGTTTCTGTCGAGCTTCCGGCTGCGCGAGGCGGATTCCGGCGCCATCGTCTATTCCGGCCGGACGGCGTCGGTCACGTCGTACAATATCGTCGAAAGCGAATACGCCACCATTTCCGCGGAGCGCGCCGCACGCCGGCGCGGCGCGATTCTGGTGGCGGACGGCATCGCCCTGCGCCTGGCGGCCTATTTCAACCGGCTGCGGAAGCTGCGCCGGGATCTGTAATCCGATACGGGGCGCAGGGCATGGAAATCAAGCCCGCCGGGGCGAAGCGCTTCATCGACAAACCGCCGCCGGAAATCCGCGTTTTCCTGTTGTTCGGCCCGGACGAAGGGCTGATCCGCGAACGCGGCGATCTCCTGGTCAAGCAGATCGTCCCGGATTCCGGCGATCCGTTCCGCCTTGCCGACCTGGAAGGCGACGCCGTCAATGCCGACGCGGCGCTGCTGTATGACGAAGCGACGGCGCTCGCTTTCGGCGGCGGCCAGCGGGCGGTCCGGGTCCGGCGGCTGACCGGCCGGATCGCCGATGCGGTGATCGACATGGTCCGCGAGCCGGCCGGCGAGGCGCGGATCGTCCTGGAAGCGCCGGGCGCCAACAGGAAAAGCGCCATCGTTGCCGCCGCGACCGCCGCCGCCGCGGCGGCGGCGGTCCCGTGCTACCGCGACGAAAGCCGGACGCTGCACGACCTGGTGCGCGAGGCCATGACCGGAGCCGGGCTCCGGCCGGGGCCGGGCGTCGTCGACTTTGTCGCCGACCTGGCCGGCGGCGACCGGGCGCTGACCCGGCGCGAGATCGAGAAGCTGGCGTTGTTCGTCGGCGCTGCACCGGAAGAAGGGCGGGATGGGAAGCCGGATGAGAAGCCGGATTCCGGGCGCGGCGCGGGGCCGAAGCCGGTCGATCTCGCCCAGGCGCAGGCCGTGATCGGCGATACCGCCCTGCTGACCCTCGATTCCCTCGTCGACGCGACCTTCGAGGGCCGGATCGCCGATATCGAGCGGATGCTGCAGCGGGTCCGGCAGGAGGGCGTTGCCTCCGGGACCATCCTGCGCGCCATGGCGGGCCAGGCGGCCCGGCTGATGCGGATGCGCGGCCTGATGCAGACCGGCCTCGATCCGGCCGAGGCGGCGCGCCGGCTCCGGCCGCCGGTGCACTTCTCCCGCCGGAAGAGCCTGGAGCGCCAGGCCCGGATGGCGCCGCAGGTCCTGGCCGCCGCCATGGACCGGCTGGCCGAGGCGGAGCGCCTGACCCGGCGGACCGGGATTCCGGACGAACCGGTCTGCGACCGGGCGCTGAGCGGTATCGCGGCGGCGGTGCGCCGGCGCTGAACCCGCGCTGAACCGGGCGCCGGCGCGGCCGGTCAGGGCTTCCCGAGCAAGCGGGCGAGCAGATCGTCCAGCTGTTCGAGCGAGGCGTAGCGAATCCCGACCTGCCCGCCCGGCCCCTTGTGGTCGATCGCGACCTTCAGGCCCAGCCGGGCCTCCAGTTCGCGCTCCAGCGCCAGGGTGTCGGCGTCCTTGCCGGCGGATGCCGCGGCGCGGCCGGCCGGCCGATCCGGCGGCCCCCGGCGGTCATTATTCCGGGCCCGGGCGGTCCCGACCCGGGCATTCCGGGCCAGCGCCTCGGCCTGGCGCACCGACAGGCCGTCCGCGGCGATTCTTTCCGCCAGCGCGTCCGGATCCGCGGCTGCCAGCAGGGCGCGGGCATGGCCGGCGCTCAGCGCGCCGCTGTCGAGCAGCGCCTTCGCGCCGTCGCTCAGGTTGAGCAGCCGCAGGCTGTTGGCGACATGGCTGCGGCTTTTGCCGACGATCTTCGCCAGCGCCTCCTGCGTATAGCCGAATTCGGCGATCAGCCGGCGGTAGCCCCCGGCTTCCTCCAGCGGCGTGAGGTCCTGCCGCTGGACATTCTCGACGATCGCCGCCTCAAGGGTTTCCTTGTCGGACAAATCGTGAACGACTGCCGGAATTTCGCGCAGACCGGCGCGCTGGGCGGCCAGCCAGCGCCGTTCGCCGGCGACCAGCTCCCAGCAGCCGGCTTCTTCGGGGTGGCGCCGCACGAGGACGGGCTGGAGCACGCCCTTTTCGCCGATCGAGGCCGCCAGCGCCGCGAGCTCGTCCTCGTCGAAGCGGCGGCGCGGCTGGAATTTGCCGGTCCGGAGATCGCCGATCGGCAGGCGCTGGATGCCCGGACCCGGCCGGTCGGGTCCGGCCGGCATCCCCGGCGCGTCCGGCCTCCCGTCGGGCTTGCCGTCGGGGGCCGCGGCGTAGTCGTCGCCGCCCAGCAGCGCCTCGAGGCCCCGTCCCAGGCCCCGGCGTCTCGTTTCGCCCTGAATCATTGATGAATCATCGGTGCATCATTGGTGGAAGCGCACATTTCCGAGCTCGCTCTCGCGCAGGACGACCTCCCGGGCGAGATGGGCGTAGGCCAGCGCCCCGGCGCAGCGCAGGTCGTAGAGCAGGACCGGCTTGCCGTGGGAGGGCGCTTCGGACACGCGGACATTTCTTGGTATGATCGTTCGATAAACTTTGGAACCGAAGCATTTCCGTACATCTTCGGCCACCATACCGCACAGTTTGTTGCGCTTGTCATGCATGGTCAGCACGACGCCCTGGATGTCGAGGGAATTATTGAATGAGGCCTTGATCCTATTGATCGTCCGGACCAGATGGCTGACTCCCTCCAGGGCGTAATATTCGCACTGCAGCGGCACTAGGACGCCGTCGGCCGCCACCAGCGCGTTCAGGGTGAGCAGGCCGAGCGCGGGCGGGCAGTCGATCAGCACATAGTCGTAGCCGGCCGCCTGCCCGCGGATGGCGTCGGCGAGCCGGTATTCCCGGCGCGACGCCTGGACCAGCTCGATCTCGGCGCCGGACAGGTGCATCGAGGTCGGTGCGAGGTCGAGATCCGGCACCTCCGTCTCGACGACGACCTCCGGCAGCGCGGCGGCGCCGATGATCAGATCGTAGCTGTCCGGCTCGCGGGCGCCGGGCACCGTTCCCAGGCCGGTGGTCGCGTTGGCCTGGGGATCGAGATCCAGCAGCAGCACCCGCAGGCCGCAGGCCGCCAGCGCGGTGCCGAGATTGATCGCCGTGGTCGTCTTGCCGACGCCGCCTTTCTGGTTGGCGACCGCCAGGATGCGCGCCGGCCGCCCCGGGGCGCCGCCGAAGCCGCGGACCGGGCGTTTTTGATTATCCGTTCCATTTGCCGGCAGGGCATCAGGTTTCAGCACGGGCGATCCCTTCAATGCTCAGCACGCAGCCGTCCGGATGCGTGACGCTATCGATGCGCTCAACCGTCATATTCCAACATTTAGCGGCTGAAATCAATTCAAACTCAACATTTTGTCCCTTCAGGAACAAAAATTGCGGGTTATCCACAGCCCAGCCGCTGGCGAGCGCCAGCAGATCCGGGAGCGGCGCAACCGCGCGCGCCGTCACGATATCGGCCGGCGGCCGCGCCGGGCCGGCCGCGATATCCTCGATACGGGCGGCCGTCACGGCGACCTCGACCGACAGCAGGGCCGCGGTTGCGCGCAGGAACGCGGCCTTGCGCGCGTCGGCCTCGATCAGGTGCACCGACAGGTCCGGCCGCAGCAGCTTGAGCGCCAGCCCCGGAAAGCCGGCGCCGCTGCCCAGGTCGACCAGCCGGCGCGCGCCGGGCCGGAGATGCGCCGCCAGCTGCGCGCTGTCGGCGAAATGCCGGCGCCATACGTCGCCGAGCGTCGACGGGCCGACCAGGTTGATCCGGCGCTGCCAGCGCCGCAGCGCCGCTTCGTAGCGGGCGAACCGGGCGCATGTTTCACGTGAAACACCGAACCCGGCGGCAAAGTCTTCCGGTCCGTAGCCGGTCCCGGTTCCGGGCATTACCGGGCGCGGGACCGGGCGCGGGACCGGGCGCGGGCGGCGCGCCCGCTCACGCCGCCCGGCGGCGCTCGACGACCTGCAGCAGCGCCGTCAGCGCCGCCGGCGTCACGCCGGAAATCCGCGCCGCCGCGGCCAGTGTCGCCGGGCGCGCCGCGCTCAGCTTCTGCCGGGCCTCGCTCGACAGGCCGCCGATCGCCCCGTAGTCCAGGTCGGCCGGCAGCTTGAGCGCCTCGTCGTTGCGGAACGCCCGGATATCCGCCACCTGGCGGTCGAGATAGCCGGCATAGCGGCCCTCGATCTCGATCTGCTCCGCCACGTCCCGGTCGAGCCCGCCCAGCTCCGGCCAGACCGTGGCCAGCCGGGCCAGATCGACGTCCGGATAGCGCAGCAGGTCGAGGGCCGAGCGGCGCACGCCGTCCCGATTGACCGCAAACCCCCGCGCCGCCAGGGCGTCGGGCGTCATGGCCAGCCGCTGCGCCAGGGCCCGGGCGCGGTTGAGCCGGTCCGTCTTGTCGGCGAAGCGCCGCGCCCGCTCCGTGGACACGAAGCCCCGGTCGATGCCCTTCTGCGTCAGCCGCAGATCGGCGTTGTCGGCGCGCAGCAGCAGGCGGTATTCGGCGCGCGAGGTGAACATGCGGTAGGGCTCGCCCGTCCCCAGCGTCACCAGGTCGTCGATCATGACGCCGATATAGGCGTCGGCCCGGTCGAGCACGAAGTCGTCCCCGCCGGAGGCCGCAAACGCCGCGTTGAGGCCGGCGATCAAGCCCTGGCCCGCGGCCTCCTCGTAGCCCGTCGTGCCGTTGATCTGGCCGGCGAGATACAGGCCCGGCAGCGCCCGGCATTCCAAGGTCGGCAGGAGCGCCCGCGGATCGACGAAATCGTACTCGATGGCGTAGCCGGGCTGCAGGATCGCGGCCTTTTCCAGCCCGCGAATCGCGCGAACCATGCGGAATTGCACGTCTTCCGGCAGGGAGGTCGAGATTCCGTTCGGATAGACCGTGCGGTCGTCCAGCCCTTCCGGCTCGAGGAAGATCTGGTGGCTGGCGCGCTCCGGGAAGCGCACGACCTTGTCCTCGATCGACGGGCAATAGCGCGGGCCGACGCCCTCGATCTGCCCGGAAAACAGCGGCGCCCGGCCGATATTGGCCCGGATTTCCGCGTGGGCCGCTTCGTTGGTGTGGGTGATGTGGCAGACGGTCTGCGGCACGTCGATCCGGCCGGTCAGGAAGGAAAAGGGCGTCGGCGGATCGTCGCCGTCCTGCACCTCCAGGGCCGCCCAATCGACGGTCCGGCCGTCGAGGCGCGGCGGCGTGCCGGTCTTGAGCCGGCCGAGCGGCAGGCCGAACCGGTCCAGCGTCGCCGCCAGCCGGGTCGCGGGCGGCGCGTCGATCCGGCCCGCCGGCCAGCTCTTCTCGCCCAGATGGATGACGCCGCGCAGGAAGGTCCCGGTCGTGATGACGACGGCGCCGGCGCGAATCGTCCGGCCGTCTTCCAGGACGACGCCGGCGCAGCGGCCGTGCGCGTCGACGGCCAGGTCGCCGGCCGCGCCCTCGACGATGTCGAGGCCCGGCTGCTCCGCCAGGATCGCCTGCATCGCCCGGCGGTACAGCTTGCGGTCGGCCTGGGCGCGCGGGCCGCGCACCGCCGGGCCCTTGCTCCGGTTGAGGATGCGGAACTGGATGCCGGCCCGGTCGATGGCGCGGCCCATGACGCCGTCCAGCGCGTCGATCTCGCGGACCAGGTGCCCCTTGGCCAGGCCGCCGATCGCCGGGTTGCACGACATGACGCCGATGGTGTCGCGGCGATGGGTCAGCAGCACGGTCCGCGCGCCGGCGCGCGCCGCGGCCGACGCCGCTTCGCAGCCGGCATGGCCGCCGCCGATCACGACGACATCCGCGTTCCTGGTGCCCGACTCCGTCATGGGCGCAGACATTGCACGGCCGGCCGCGGAGTCAAGAACGGGCATCCGGTCCGGCGGCGGGCGGGGCCGCAGCGTTTCACGTGAAACACGGCCCGGCGGCGAGCGGCGACGCCACCGAAAATGTCATGAAATGTCATGATCCGCCGCGCGCCGGAATAGACAGACCGGTCTTTATTCCGCATTTTCTTCGCCAATGAGCCGCTTTCCCGGCGCAAAAAATTCGCAAAATTCCGCCATTTTTCTCCAGCCGCCACGCACAAATAGCAACAATCTATGTATAATTTCCCAGGCGCTCGCGTCAGACGGCCGCGCTGATGCAGAAGCGCGGCACGGGCGGCGCAGGCGGCGGGATGTTTGAGGCGTGTCATGAAATGCCATGGTTCGTCATGTTTCTCCGTTTCCGACCAAAATCCGGGCCTCAATGGGTCCCCTCCCCTTGGGGATTCCTCTGCGAAAGGCGGGAGACCGCGCCGGTGCCCGTTTCCGCCCTATTCGCCTTCCGCAGAGAAATCCGCTGAAGCGGGGGAAGGGATTCGAGCGGTGCCCTTGGGGAATGTGCGGCAACGTCCTGTTTTGTCATAATCTGCCGCGATCTGCCGTCCGCTTCGCCCCAACCCGTCATTCCGACCGGAGCCCCGGATTCAATCCGGGGCGGAGTGGAGGAATCCCGTCGCTGGCGTCCGGGTTCCCGGTGTCGGGATCGAGTCGGGATTCCTCCACTCGCTGCGCTCGGTCGGAATGACGGGTTGGGGGTTGCGCCCGGTCGG
>VXNK01000012.1 GCA_009840595.1 Rhodospirillaceae bacterium
ACCGGACACCGGCCTCCCCCCTTGGATCGTCGCAGAATTTTCCGGCCGCGGCGGCGCTGTTCCTGTTCGCCATGTTCTGCTTCATCGGCATGGACGCGGTCGCGAAATGGCTGACCGGGCAGATCGACCTCGTCATGATCGTCTGGGGCCGCTACGCCGCCCAGACCCTGCTGCTTGCGCTGATCTTCAGCCGGTCCTTCGCGCGCCGCCTGCGCACGCGGCATGTCGGGCTCCAGACCACCCGTTCGCTGCTGCTGCTGGCCGCGACCTTTTTCTTTTTCGCCGGGCTCGAGGCGCTGCCCCTCAGCGAGACCACGGCGATTTTCTTCGTGGCGCCGCTCATCGTCGTGGCGCTCGCCGGCCCCCTGCTCGGCGAGCCGATCGGCCTGTTCCGCTGGACGGCGGTCGCCGTCGGCTTCGGCGGGATGCTGATCATCCAGCAGCCCGGCGCGGCGACGTTCCAGTGGGCCTCGCTGCTGCCCTTCGCGGCAGCGACCTGCTACGCGCTCCAGCAGATCGCGACCCGCAAGGTCACGGCCGGCGACGCTGCGACGACCACGCTCATTTTTACGGCGCTTGCCGGAACGATTATCGTCTGCTGCATCGTCCCCTTCTTCTGGGAGACGCCGGACTGGCGCCAGGCGCTGGCCATGCTCGCGATGGGGGCGATCGGCGGGATCGGCCATTTCGCCATGATCCTGGCGCTTGCCCGGGCGCCGGCCTCGGCGCTGGCGCCGTTCGACTATTCCTCGCTGATCTGGGCGGCGCTCCTCGGCGTCCTAATCTTCGACGAAATCCTGCCGCCGACGACGCTCACCGGCGCCGCCATCATCGCCGGCGCCGGCCTGTTCGTCATCTGGCGCGAGCGGCAGGCGCGGCGGCGGGGTTAGCCGGACCGGCAGGGCAACGGGGCGTTCGGCCAGCCGAAGTGCGGCGGCGGCAAAGATTTGGCTGCAAGCGTCAAGATTGGGTCGCGGCGTCCCATTCGACGCCGGTCGAGAAGATGTCGCCGCGGACCTCGACCTTATCCCGCAGGCTGCCTGGCGGATCGGTCGCGCCGCCACCCGGCATCGCGGCAATCTCCTCCCGCATCCAGTCGCGGAAGGCCCGGAGGCGCGGGTCCTCCCCGCTGCCAGGTGGATAAACGAGGTAGTAGCCGGCCGTTGACGGCATATGGACGTCGAAGGGCTCGATCAGCCGCCCGGCCGCCAGGTCCCGAGCCAGGATCTGCCGGTCGGCGATGACCATGCCGATATGGTTCAGCGCGGCTTCCAGGGCGACGGGCACGGATTCAAAGACCGGACCCGCCGCCGGATCGACCCCCTCGACGCCGGCGGCGAGCAGCCACATGCGCCAGTCGTCGGGCCGGTTCTCGACGTGGATGCGGACGCGGCGAGCGACATCGGCCGGCGCGTTCAGCGGCGGGCCGTCGGCGGCAACCTCGGGCGTGCAGACCGCCGTGGCGTCCAGCGCCATCAGCCATTCGGCCTCCAGCCCCGGCCAGTCGCCGCGCCCGTAGCGCACCGCCAGGTCGAGATCGCCGGTGCGGAAATCGTGGACGTCCGAGGTGGTGACGAAGCGCAACTCGATTTCCGGATGGCGCTTCTGGAACCGGGCCAGACGCGGCAACAGCCAGCGCAACGCAAAAGCCGGCGAAAGGGTCATCGCCAACGGCCCGTCGGCGCGATCCGCCGACAGCCGCCGGGTTGCCGAGCGCAGGACCGCCAGGGCGTCGGCCACCGAAACCGCATAGCGGGCGCCTTCCGGCGTCAGCAGGACGCGCCGGTGCGCGCGGTCGAACAACCGCACCCGGAGCACATCCTCGAGCGTGCGGATCCGGTGGCTGACCGCCGAAGGCGTCAGGTTCAGCTCGGCCGCCGCCGCGTTGAAGCTGCCGTGCCGGGCGGCGGCTTCGAACACGCGCAAGGCATCGAGAGGCGGCAGGTTCATAAGCTCACTTTAGATGAATATTTCTAATCTTTATAGTGAGAAACGATCCTTTGCGAAATGTAAGATTACTCCTCACACTGACGTCTATCAAAAGTCGCACGTTTGATTGCGGCAGTCAGATGAGACAATTCTAATCGAGGAGGCACTGCGATGTCGACCTTTACCAACAATCTTTCCCAACGGCCCGACTGGCCCGCGACAAGCCGGATGGGCATCGACGACCGGACCCCGGACCTGAGGCGCACTGCCGACGGTGTCATCGACTACGATTTCTACCTGCGGCGCGCCCACCGCATCCGGGCCGACGCGGCGCGTGGTTTCCTCCGGCGGGCCGGATCGGCGTTGCGCAGCGCGTTCGGCCGGGCCGGAAACCGCTGGACGCCGGACTTCAGGCTGCTCTCAAGCCACTGAACGCCGACAGGAGACCGGCCGCTTCCCGATCGCGCCGGGCCGGGCCGGTTCTTTCCCGGCGCGGCATGCGGTCCCGCCGATTGCGGCGCGGACCGCCCCCGGAGTATCAAGGCGCCACAGCCAGCCGGCTGTGGCGCTTTCCCTCCGGCAAGTTCGCACCCGCAATGCCCGACGCTTCGCTGAACATCGGCAATGCCCGCACCCTGCGCTGGACCGACCCCGGCGTCCTCGCCTTCCACCGCCAGCGGCTCGGCGGCCTGGACTTCTTCCGGGAGATGGCGCGCGGCGGGATTCCCGCGGTGCCGGTTTATTCGGTGCTGGACATGCGGCTGACCGACGTCGAGCGCGGTTATTGCCGATTCGAGTGCGATCCGGGGCCGCACATGGTCAATCCGGTCGGCGGCATTCATGGCGGCGTTTACGCGATCCTCGCCGATTCGGCTGCCGGAATCGCCGCCCAGTCCTGGATCGAAGAAGGTTTCGTCACCCGGACCGTGCGGCTCAATGTGGATTTCCTGCGCCCGTTGACCGCGGAATCCGGAACCGTCGTCTGCGAAGGCCGCACAGCCAAAGTCGGCCGGACGGTCCTCCTGTCCGACGCGACGATCGTCGATGGTCGGGGCCGCGATGTCGGCCGCGCCCAGGGCACCTTCATGGTCGTGCCGGCCGGCGGGTCCGGAAAGCCGGCCGCCGCGCCGCCGGCGGCCGCAGAGCGCGAATTTCTCGTCGAATGGGGCGATACCGACACGATCCGCCGGGCGTCGGCCGGCCGGACCGGTTTCGAGGTGATGTCCATGATCGCCGACGGGCGCCTTCCGGCGGCGCCGATCGCGCAGACGCTCGGCTTCCGCCTCGACTCGGTTGGCGACGGCGCCGCGGCATTCCTCTGCGATCCGGCCGAGCGCCAGTACAACCCGCTGGGGATCGTCCATGGCGGCGTGCCGGCCACGCTGATCGACAGCGCTGCGGGCTGCGCCGTGCATACGAAACTGCCGGCCGGCTACAGCTTCTCGACCGTCAGCCTGACCTGCGAGTTTTTCCGCGCCATCGCGCTCGATACCGGGCCCGTGCGCTGCGAAGGCCGCGTCGTGAAGCATGGAAGGCAAGTGTCCGTCGCCGACGCGGATGTGGTCGACCGTGACGGCAGGGTCCTGGTGCGCGGCACCGCAACCTGCCTCGCCCATCCGTTGCGATGAGCCGCTACCGCATCGCGGTCATTCCCGGCGACGGCATCGGCCGGGAAGTCGTGCCCGAGGGCATCCGCGTGCTGGAGGCAGCCGGCGCCCGGTTCGGCATCGACTGGGACTGGACCGAGTTCGACTGGGGCTGCGAACGCTACGCCAGGACCGGCCGGCTGATGCCGGAGGACGGGCTCGACCGGCTCGCCGGCTTCGACGCCATTTTCCTCGGCGCGGTCGGCTTCCCCGGCGTGCCCGACCATGTCTCGCTCTGGGGTCTGCTGATCCCGATCCGCCGGCGCTTCGAGCAATATGTCAACCTGCGCCCGGTGCGCCTGCTGGAGGGCCTGCCCTGCCCGCTCGCCGGGCGCCGGCCGGGCGATATCGACTATCTGATCGTGCGCGAGAACTGCGAGGGCGAATATTCCGAGATCGGCGGCCGGCTGCACCAGGGCACCGACGCCGAACTGGCGACGCAGCAGACGGTGTTCACCCGGCGCGGCACCGACCGGATCATGCGCTACGCCTTCGAGCTCGCGCGCAGCCGGCCGCGCCGGCATCTGACCTCAGCGACCAAGTCCAACGGCATCATCCACACCATGCCCTATTGGGACGAGCGCTTCGCCGCCATCGCCGCCGACTATCCGGACGTGACGACGGACCGGTTCCATATCGATATCCTGGCGGCGCATTTCGTGCGCAATCCGGACTGGTTCGACGTCGTCGTCGGCTCCAACCTGTTCGGCGATATTCTTTCCGACCTCGGCCCCGCCACCACCGGCACCATCGCCATCGCGCCTTCCGGCAACATCAATCCGGAGCGCGAGCATCCTTCCATGTTCGAGCCGGTCCACGGCTCGGCCCCGGACATCGCCGGCCAGGGCATCGCCAACCCGGTCGGCCAGATCTGGTCCGGCGCCATGATGCTCGACCACCTTGGCGAGCCCGAAGCCGCGGCGGCGGTCGTATCGGCGTTCGGGGCCGTGCTGGCCGAAGGCGCGCTCCTGACTCCGGATATGGGCGGCACGGCGCGCTGCGCCGATCTGGGCAAGGCGATCGCAGAACGCCTGTAGCGGTCGGCCCTAACGCTTCGCGACGATGAAAAGGCGCCTGAAGGGAAACAGCGTCCGGCCGTCGGGCCCGGGCGGATAGGCGGCGGCGATGCGGGCACGGTAGGCCGCCTCGAAGCCGGCGCGCCAGTCGCCGATCAGCGAATCCAGCATCGGTTTGAGCCAGGTGCCCTTGGTCCACTCGGCGACCGGGTTTTCGCCTTCGAGGAGCTGGAAATAGGTCGTCTCCCACAGGTCGAGTTCCGAAACGGTCGGCGCGAGCAGCCGGTGGTAGGAGGCCGGCTCGCCCACCGGCGCCGGCTTGAGCAGCGGTTCCAGCACGTCGATCCACGGCCCGTCGTGCGCGGCCTCGGCCATCGCGGTATGCGACGGCTCGGTGAAATTGCGCGGCATCTGCACGGCCAGCACGCCGCCGGGAGCGAGGTGGCCGGCCAGCTTCGGAAACAGGGCCTCGTGATCCGGCAGCCAATGCAGCGCCGCGTTGGAGTAGATCAGATGCTGCGGCCGGTCCGGCGCCCAGGCTGCGATGTCGGCCCGGCGCCAGCGCATGCCCGGCAGGGATTCCGCCGCCTTCGCAAGCATGGCGGCCGAGCCGTCGATCCCGGTGACGGCGGCCTCCGGCCAGCGCCGGGCGAGCCAGCGGGTGACGTTGCCGGCGCCGCAGCCGAGGTCGGTCACCGTCTCCGGCCGCTCCAGGTCGATCCGGTTCAGCAAGTCGAGCGCCGGGCGCAGCCGGTGACCGGCGAAACGCAGATACTGCGCCGGATCCCATGCGCCCGTCCGTTCAACCGCCTCCGCCATACCCTTCTTGCCGCCGCCGGCACCGCTGACGCGATCCACCCTACTACACCAAGGTCGAGGTGACGCCCCTCATCGATCATCCGTTGCTGCCGCAATTCTGCGCCCCGCGCCCGGATCGACTGGTGGCGCAACAGGCGAGGTTGCCGGATGTGTTGTCCGGTATGCCGTTTTGCCGCCGATGAGCATGTCGGAGCATCATAATGTCCGATCGCGGCCTCGGTGTATTGTATCGGTTTCGCCGCCGGGGCCGCGAGCCGGGCGAAGCTTTCCGGTTTCACCCCTTGCTGCAGGAGGAAAATCCCGTGAGCCGTACCTCCAGACCCCGGATTCTTGTTCTCGGCGCGACCGGCAAGGTCGGCGGCGCCGTCCTGCGCCATCTGGCGGGGCGCGACGGCATCGTCGTGCGCGCCGCCTGCCGGACCGAGGACGCGCGGAACAGGCTGCAGGGCGTCGCGCAGGAATGCGTCCGCTTCGATTTCGATGCGCCCGGGAGCTACGGCAGCGCGCTGGACGGAGTCGACCGGCTGTTCCTTCTCACCGGCTACAGCGTCGACATGCTGCACCACAGCAAGTTTCTGATCGACCGCGCCGCCGAAGCGGGCGTGACCCATGTCGTGCATCTGGGCACCCATGCGCCGGACGACACCGCGTTCAGGCACCATGCCTGGCATCAGCTGGTCGAGCGCTACATCGAGTGGCGGGGCCTCGGTTTCACCCATCTGCGGCCCGGCATGTTCATGGTCAACATCCTCGATTATGCGCGGGCCAACAGGGACCGGCCCGGCGTTCTGGTGCACTACACCGGCGAAGCCCGCGTCGCGTGGGTCGATGTCGACGATATCGGCGCGGCGGCGGCCCGGATACTCGGCGCGCCCCAGGACCATCGCGGCCGGACCTATTTCCTCGATTCCGAAGCGATTTCGATGTCAGAGGTCGCCGCCATCTTGCAGGCCGAGACCGGCCAGGACTGGCGGTTCGAGCATCGCGACGCGGCCGAACTGACGCCGCGCCTGCTGGCCGCCGGACGCGAAGCGACCTATGCCAGCTCCGGGGTGGCGTATTTCCAGGCCGTCGCCGCCGGACATGCGCCGGATGCGGACAGGACGCACGGCACGCTCGAGCGGCTGATCGGCCGCGCACCGACCCGCTGGGCCGATTTCGCCAAGCGCCACCGCGCCGAGTTCCTTCGCTGACGGAACCGGCGCAGACGCACACCTGTCGGCAAGCGGTTCACAAGAGAACCGACCGCTTCTCAGGATCTCGCGCCGGCGAACGCGGGCTGCCGCCGCAGGAAATCGCCGATCCGGTCGAGGGCGTCGCGCGCTTCCGGAACGGCCGGGGCAAACCGGTGCCAGACATGCGGCATCTCCGGCCACACTTCGAGCCGGATATCGAGGTTGCAGGCACGGGCCCGTTCCGCCAGCAGCACGCTGTCGCCTTTCACATAGTCGGCCTCGCCGGTCTGAACGAGCAGCGGCGGCAGGCCGGCGAGATCGGCATGGACCGGCGACGCCCATTCATGGCGCGGATCTCCGGGCGGCGGCACATAGAGCCGCGCCGCATCGCGCATCCGGCCGTAGGTTCGCAGGAATTCCGACGACGATTCGTCAAGGTCGAGCATGGCCGAGATCAGCGCGCCGGCATCGGGCATCGGCGCCGATTCGCTGCGGGCGCGCAACATCACGGCCATCGCAAGCGCGCCGCCGGACGAGTCGCCTGCGGTTACGACGCTCCGTGCGGGCGAGGCTCCGCCCGGTCCGTTGCGCCGCGCCCAGCGATACGCGGCATAAGCGTCGTCGACCGCCGCCGGAAACGGATGTTCCGGCGCGCGCCGGTAGTCGACGAACAGCACCGGCGCGGCGCTCGCTTCCGCCAGCCAGGCGCAGATGGTGCAGTGGGTTTCCCAGCGGCCGGTGATGTAGCCGCCGCCGTGAAAATACACGACCCTGCGCGCCGCCGCGCCGTTTCGCGGGATCGCCCATTTGGCCCCGACGCCGCCGGCATCCACGTCGCGGAACGTCATCCCCTCGGGATACACCGGTTCGGCCTCCAGTTCGGCGGCGCGCGCCGCCGCGACCGAGAACCGGTCGTCGCGCATCCCCGCTTCCTGGCGCTTTCGCTTCAGCCGCTCCATCGCGGCGGAGAGTTCGGGTGAAACCATCTGCATTGCTCCCCGGCCGGCACAGGCATGTCGGCGGCGCGCCGTCGCGGTTCCCCGCCGCGTCCCGGCTGCAAATCAAGCGCGCAACGATCAGCCTTGCTCTAAATTTCAGTACAATTGCCAACATACAGCCGGACTGTATACCCTGATCCCGACGAGCCAGACGCATCGGACCGAGCCGGACGACCATCCCGTGAGCAACTCCCTGCCAGCGACCATGAAAGCGGCGGCGATCGTCGCGACGGCGGACCGACCGACGCTGGAAATCGTCGATGTCCCCGTCCCGGCGCCCGGAGAGGGACAGATGCTGGTCCGCGTCCGGGCGTCCGGGCTCAACCGGGCCGACCTCCGCCGCACCCAGGCCCATTTCAGGGTCGAAGGCCCGGTCATCGCCGGTCTCGAGGTGGCGGGCGATGTGGTTGCGACCGGCGCCGGCGTTGCGGCCTTCGCGCCCGGCGACCGGATCGCCGCCATGGCGCCCGGCGGCTATGCCGAGTTTGCGCTGGCCGATGAGGCGGCGACGTTCGGCATTCCGGACTCCATCGGCTATGTCGAGGCCGCGGCCCTGCCGGTCTGGTACCAGACCGCGCACGACGCGCTGGCGACCGCCGGCAGGCTCGAAGCCGGGCAATCGGTGCTGGTAACCGCGGCGGCTTCCGGGATCGGGATCGCAGCGGCGCAGTGCGCGCGCGTGCTCGGCGCGGCACCGATCGTCGGCTCGGTCCGGCCGGGGCCGCGCCCGCCGGCGTTCCGGGCGCTGCAGTGGGATGCCGTCGTCGGCGCTTCGCCGAACGACCTCAAGACGGGGGTGCTGGAGGCAACCGGCGGCCGCGGCGCCGATGTCGTCGTCGACATGGTCGGGGCCGGCATCCTGGATGCACTTCTGGAGGCAACGGCACTCGGCGGCCGGATCGTGTCCGTCGGGCGCCTCGGCGGCTTCCACGATACCGTCGACATGGACAAACTGGCGCTCCGGCGGATTTCACTGGTCGGCGTCACCTTCCGGACGCGCGACCGCGAACAGAAGCGCGCGGTCCGCGACGCCATGCTGCGGGACCTGATGCCGGCCATAGATGCCGGCCGGCTCCGGCCGGTCGTCGACAGCAGCTTTCCGCTCGCCGACGTGTTGGCCGCACAGCAGAAAATGGCGGAGAACCGGCACTTCGGAAAAATCGTCCTGACGACAGACTGAGTTCGGCGGCGCGCCCGGAGCGACCGGAAGGATCATCGAGAGCCGTGTTTCCCATAGATTTTGTCCGCCGCACGGCCCGCTACACGCCCGACGCACCGGCTGCCGGCGACGGTGCAACGGTCTGGTCTTACGGGAAACTGATCGCCGAGGTCGACGCCATGGCGGCCGCCCTGCAGGACCGCGCCGGCACGGACCGTCCGGTGGTCGCGGTCTGCGGCAACAACACGTTGTCGCATTGCACGACCGTTCTGGCCGTCCATGCCGCCGGGGGAATTATCGTCCCGATCAACGCCCGGAGTTCGGCATCCGATGTCGGCGCGCAGATCGCCCGGGTCGGGCCGCACCTCATCTATACCGAGCCCGCCACGGCGCACCTGTTCGCGGAAACGTCCCTGCCGGTTATCGGCGGGATGCCGGGCGTCGGCACGCTCGGAGACGCCGCGGCGCTGCGCGCCGAATTTGCCGGCCGCAACCCGTCCTGGCCTGCCGTCGGCATGGACGACGTCAACGGGATCAAGTTCACCGGCGGGACGTCCGGCGTCCCCAAGGCGGTCGAGCAGAGTTTCCGCTGCGTCGCGACGCTGATCGCGACAATGATGGCCTGTTTCGGCTTCGACGACGGCGACCGCCATCTCTGCGTGGCGCCGATCAGCCACGGCGCCGGAACCTTCCTGATCCCGATTCTGGCGACCGGCGGCCAGAACCGCCTGGTTGCCGAACCTGCGCCCGGCCATGTCCTTGCGCTTCTGGAAAGCGGTGAAGGGACGACGACCTTCCTGCCGCCGACCTCGATCTATGCGATCATGGATGCGGCGGGCGGACGTCAACCGGCTTTCCCGGAGCTGCGGCACGTCATCTACGGCGCGGCGCCGATGCCCGAAGAGAAGGTCCGGGAAGCGCGGACCTTCTTTCACGGCAGGCTCGAAGCCGTTTACGGCCAGACCGAGATGCCGGTCGTGATGTCGATCCTGCGGGCCGGCGACCTAGCGGACGACCGGTATCTGTCTTCGGCCGGACGGGCGACGCCGTTTTGCCGGGTCGAGGCCATGGACGGCGACGGCAATATCCTGCCGCCGGGCGAGATCGGCGAGATCGTCGGGCGCGGCCCGCTGATGATGAACGGCTATTTCGGCATGCCGGACGAAACCGCCCGGACGATCGTCGGCGGCTGGCTCCGTACCGGCGATGTCGGCTATGTCGACGAGCGTGGATTCGTGTTTCTGAAGGACCGCCTGCGCGACGTCATCATCTCGGGCGGGTTCAACGTCTACCCGATCGAGGTCGAGAATGCGCTGGTGGGTCATCCGGCGGTGCGCGAGTGCGTGGTGTTTTCCGCGCCCGACCCGAAGTGGGGCGAGCGGGTCGAGGCGGCGCTGGAACTTCACGACGGCGCGGCGGCGACGGCGGACGAGATCGTCGCCTTCGCCCGGGACCGGATCGGCCCGGTCAAGGCGCCGAAAACCGTACACATCGCCGATGAGCTGCCGCGCAGCCCGATCGGCAAGGTTTTGCGCAAGGACGCGCGGGCCTGGGCGCTGACGAGGGAGCAGTCGCCATGACCGAACTGTACTCGAAGGCGGCGGCGACTAACCGGGAAAGGATTGCGAAATTGGAGCGATTGACAGGACTGCCCGATACCCTGGATGCCCGTCAGCAGGCGCTGCACGACAGGATCGCCTCGGGGCCGCGCGGCCGGGTCGCCGGGCCTCTCGCGCTCTGGCTGCACAGCCCGGAGTTGTGCGAGCGGGCCCAGGCGCTCGGCGAACACCTCCGATTCAACAATGTTCTGCCGAAGGCGCTGTCGGAAATGACGATCCTGCTCGTCTCCGCGCACCACCGCTGCGACTACGAATGGCATGTCCATGCACAGATCGCCGAGCGGGAAGGCCTGCCGGCGGACACGATTGCCGCCGTCAAGGCGGGCCGCAAACCGGACGGCCTGCCGGAAGACGCCGACGCGCTCTATGACTTCGCTACCGGACTGCTGCGCGACAATGCGGTCAGCGACGCCGCCTACCGCGGCGTTGCGGAGCATTTCGGCACCGCCGGTGTCGTCGAGCTGGCAGCGCTGATCGGCTACTACCAGATCGGCGCGCATACGCTGAATGCCGTGGAATTCCGCATTCCCGGCGCCCCGTCGCCCTTCGGCCGCTACGACGGAACCGGCTGAAACGACCGGCTACCCGCCGGTATCGCCCGGGTCTGGTTCCGGCGGTTCCCTGCCCAGAATAAGGTCGGCCGCCTTTTCGGCGATCATCATGGTCGGCGCGTTCGTATTGCCGCCGGTCAGCGTCGGCATGATCGAAGCGTCGGCGACCCGCAGGCGGTCGACGCCGTGCACCCGAAGCCGGTCATCGACCACGGCCATCGGGTCCTGCCCCATCCGGCAGGTGCCGACCTGATGGTGGCAGGTTGCAAATGTCGAGCGGACATAGGCGTCGATCTCGTCGTCGCTGCGGACATCGCGGCCCGGCGCCAGTTCGCTGTCCCTGTAGGGGTCGAATGCCGGTTGCTCGCCGATCCTGCGCGCCTCGCGGAATGCGTTTCGCAGGAATATCCGGTCAGATTCCGCCGTCAGGTAGTTGGCCCGGATGCAGGGCGCCGCAAGCGGATCGGAACCGGCCAGCCCGATCTCGCCGCGGCTTTGCGGACGCAGGAGGCAGGGCGCGATCATGTAGCCGTCGCGATCGAACGGATCCCTGCCTGGCCGGACGCGCGGCAGCCGGGCGCGACGCACGCCGAGGCCGATACCGAAATGCCATTGCGTGTCCGGCGCCTCGAGATGCGGCGCCGATCTGGTGAACGCGCCGCCCTGCACGGGGAAATGGGCGAACGGCCCGGAGCGCAGGAGCAGGGCCAGGGCCATCGACGCGACCGCCCTGTCGATCCGTATCAGTTGGTACAGGGTGATCGGCAGCTTGCAGCCGTAGAACAGGGGAACCTGCGCATGGTCCTGGAGGTTCTTGCCGACGCCGGGCAGGTCGGCCCGTACGTCGATCCCGTGTTCGGCGAGATGCCCGGCATCGCCGACGCCCGATAGCATCAGGATATGGGGCGATCCGACGACGCCGGCGGCGAGGACGATCTCGCGCGCGGCCTCGAATCGGCGAATGCGCTCGCCGACCCGGGCTTCGACCGCCACCGCGCGGCCCCCGGCAATCTCGATTCGCATCGCCCGGGCGTTCTTCACGATCCGCAGATTGCGCCGCCGTTTCGCCGGTCGGAGAAAGGCGACGGCCGTGCTCTGGCGCCGCCCGCGGTAGGTCGTGAAGTCCAGTCGACCGAACCCCTCCTGCCGGGCGCCGTTGAAGTCGTCCGTTGCGGGGTAGCCGGCCTGCCGGCCCGCTTCGACGAACGCGTCGAACAACGGGTTGCGCAACCCGCCGCGCGCAACCCACATCGGACCGTCGCTGCCATGGAACGCGTCGTGCCGGTCGGCGTGGCGCTCCGAACGCCGGAAATAGGGCAGGACCTCCGCGTAGCTCCAGCCGCGGTTTCCGAACTGCGCCCACTGGTCGTAATCGGACCGATGACCGCGGATATACACTTGGCCGTTGATCGACGAGGAACCGCCGAGAACCTTGCCGCGCGGCCAGAACACCCGCCGTCCGTCAAGCCCCGGTTCCGGTTCGGTGAACAGCCGCCATCCGTACGCGCCCTTGCGCATCAGTTCGCCGCTGCCCATCGGCACATGGATCATCGGTCCCCAATCGGCGCCGCCGGCCTCCAGCAGGGTGACCGAATTCGCCGGATTCTCGGAGAGCCGGTTGGCGATCACCGCACCGGCGGAGCCGGCGCCAACCACGACGAAATCCATCTAACCGCCGATCGTTGCAATTGCAGGCACACGGGGCTCAGCCAGTTCCGCGCGCCTTCCCGGCGTGTAGCATAGATAGTATTGGCTATCGACATAATTTGGTATAGTTTCCAACATATAAACAGGTCGAGTACGAATGCAGCCTGTGCCCGGACTGCAGCCGGATTCGGCGAAGAAGAAATGGCGGCCCGGCCGGCACGCAGCGACTGCTGCCCCGGGAAGCCATTCGACCGGAACCCGAGCGAAGGCCCGATAGTCGGCCGACAACCAGGAGGAACGCATGAAACCCATCAGCCTCGTTGCCGCGATTGCCTCGGCACTGACACTATATTCTGCGGCGAGCGTCGCCCAGACCAAGATCACCTACGGGTCCTGGGCGCCGTCGAGCGATCCGGCCTCGCTGGGGATGAAGGCCTTTACGGCCGAGGTCGGCAAGCAGTCCGGCGGCAAGATCCAGGTCGTCAATCACTTCGACAGTTCCGTCGTCCAAATGCGGACGGTGCTGAACGGCATCCGGGACAGCCTTGTCGACGCCGGCTATATCGCCGGCGCGATATATCAGGCCGAATTGCCGATCGATTCGATGATAACCTCATACGCCTCGATCCAGGCCAACCCGCTGTCGATCTCCGCCGCCGTTACCGATTTCGTGCTGAACGACTGTCCCGAATGTCGGGCCGAAGTGGCCAAGCGGGGCGTCACGGCGCTCGCCTACGCCGGCACGCCGCCCTTCTATCTGATGTGCAAGGCGCCCGTTACGGACTTCAGCCAGGTGAAAGGCAAGTCGATCCGTGCGGCCTCGGCCTATTTGCGCTTCGTCCGCTATATCGGCGCGACGCCGGTCAATACCCCGACGGTGGAAGTGATGGAGGCGATGCGGCGCGGCCAGGTCGCCTGCCTCGTCGGGAGCATTTTCTGGCTGCAGGCCTACAGCCTTTGGGATGTCGTCAAATATGTCGTCGACGTGTCGATGGGCCAGTACAACAACGGCCTCGTATTCGGCGTCAACACCGCGTTCTGGAAGAAACTGAACGCGGCTGACCGCGCCGCAATCGTCGGTGCCCTGCCGACCCTGGTTGTCCAGGCCGCGGCCGCCGGCAACGCCAAGGCGCAGTCGATCCGCAAGACAGCGACCGAAAAAGGCATCGTCTGGGCCAAACCGAACGAAAAAATGGCCGCCACGATCCAGAAATGGTTCGCCGGCGAACGAAAGAACATCGAGGACTTCGGCAAGAAGAAGGGCATTGCCAATGCCGGCGCAATCCTCGATCGTTTCGAGGCGAGCGTCGCGAAATGGAACGGTATCGTCAGCAAGGCGGGCGGCGATGCGGCGGCCGTTCAGGCGGCACTGACCAAAGAGGTCTATGCCAAGATGAAATAGGGAACTGCCTGAACAGGGGCGTCGGAGCCTCTCCGGCGCCCCTTTTCGTCCGGCGGACGAGATCGGAACAGGCGCCATGTTCGAGCGCGCACTCTGGCTGCTGACGCAGATTTTCTATTACATTGCGGCGGCTGCAGCGGCCCTGATGATGCTGCATGTTACGATAGACGTCGCTTCCAAGCTCTTTCTGGCGCAACCCATACTCGGCACCCTCGAAACCGTCAGCCTGTTTTACATGGTTGCCGTGGTCTTTCTGCCGCTTGCCGCGGTCCAGCGCGACCGGGCGCAGGTCTTCGTCGAACTGTTCACCCACAACCTGTCGCCGCGGGGGCGGGCCGCGGTCGATATTTTCGCCTTTCTGCTTTCGCTTGCCTTCCTGGCCATTCTTTTCTGGAAGAATCTCGAGGTCGCGATCGAAAAGACCGCCGACCGCGAACTCTCGACCAATATCGAATTCCAGGTCGAGGTCTGGCCCGGACGATGGCTGCCGGTCATCGGCTTCGGCTTCGCCATGCTGTGGAGCCTGATGCAGGTCGTCCAGTCGATCTTCCACGCCGCGACCGGCCGCCCGACGGCTTCGGAATCGGCCGCGGGCGCACCGGCTGACTTTTAAGATTTCGATGCTGTCCAACCTCGAAATCGGGTTTGCCGGCATCGGCCTCATGCTGGTGCTGCTCGCCCTTCGCGTCCCCATCGCGGTCGCACTCGGGATGGTGTCGCTGGGCGGCATCTGGCTGATGCGCGGCGAGGCGGCGGCCTTCGGAACGCTCGGCGAGGTTCCCTACGACTTCACCGCGACCTGGACCCTGTCCGCTGTCCCGATGTTCATTTTGATGGGCACCTTCGCCCAGAACTCCGGGATCGCCGCAAGCCTGTTCACGGCGGCCCGGGTTTTGATCGGCAGATTTCCCGGCGGCCTGGCAATTTCGACCAATTTCGCCGCCGCCGGCTTCGCTGCCGTATCCGGCTCCAGCCTGGCGACGACGGCGGCCATGGGTCGCCTCGCCGTGCCGGAAATGCTCAGGCACGGTTACGACAGGTCGCTGGCTACCAGCGTCGTCGCCGCGGCGGGTACGCTCGGCGCCCTGATCCCGCCGAGCGTCGCCTTCGTCCTGTATGGCTGGTTCGCCAGCCAGTCCGTCAGCAAGCTGCTGATGGCCGGCATCCTTCCGGGCCTTCTCACGGCGTTCGTCTACTGCGTCATGATCTTTGTCCGGGTGCGGCGCAATCCCGCCCTGGCACCGGCCCCTGAAGAGGCGTTTTCCGCGGCCCGAAAATGGCAGGCCGTCCGGGAGATCTGGCCTTTGCCGGTTATCGTGATCGGCGTCGTCGTCGGCATCTATACCGGGGCGACGACGCCGACCGAGGCCGGCGCAGCCGCTGCCTTGCTGACCTGCCTCGTGGCCATCTTCCGCGGGGAAATGAATCTGTCGCGTTTCGCCGAAAGCCTGGCCAGCGCCGCGAAAACAACCGCGCTGGTCTTTTTCATCGTAATCGGCACCGTGCTCTTCACGAAGTTTCTGGCGCTCTCGGGCGTGCCCCGGTTCATCGTCGGCGGAATCAGGGAGGCATCGGTCGACCCGCTCGTCCTGATCCTCCTGATCAGCGCCTTCTACATCGTCCTCGGCATGTTCCTGGAAGGGATCGGGGTCATGCTGGTTTCGCTGCCGATCCTGCTCCCGATTGCCGATTCGGTCGGCTATGACCTCATCTGGTTCGGCGTTCTCGTCGTCAAATTCATCGAGATCGGCCTCCTTACCCCGCCGGTCGGCATGAACGCCTTCGTCGTGAAAAGCATTGTCGGCGATGCGGTGCCGCTCGGCCTGATCTTCAGGGGCCTCGCCTGGTTTCTGGCCGCAGAGGCGATCGTCATGGTCCTTATCATCGGTTTCCCCGAAATCAGCCTTTATCTGCCTTCGTTTCTCGACTGAAGACCGCTAGTTTCAGACTGTCTCGACCGGCCCGGCCGCAAGCGGATGACTTTGACCGAACTTTACGCAAAGGGCGAAGGTCGCTCGATCAACAAGGCGACCAAGCGGGTCTTCGACGTCCTCGCGACCTTCATCGGTGCAACGGCGCCGCTGGGCGCCTCGGAGCTGAGCCGTCAGCTCGGCCTTAGCCGCAACATGGTGCATCGGGCCCTGGTGACCCTGGCCGAAGAAGGCTACCTGCTGAAGAGCGACCCGGGCGGCCGCTATGTGCTCAGCTACCGCCTGGTCGAACTGCAGAACACGGCAGTAGCGCCGCCCGATCTGAGGGAAATCGCCCGCCCCTGCCTGGCGCACCTGAGCGAGGCCACCGGAGAGACCGCCCAGTTGTGCGTGCGCAGCGGCGATGTCCAGACGATCATCGACGGGATCGAGGGCGGCGGGCCGGTGGTCGTCCGCGTCAAGCTGGGGCGGGCAACCCCGCTTCATGCCTCAAACGCGTCCCGGGCCATCCTCGCCGCCTGCACAAACGCCGAAATCGAGGACTACCTGAAGCGGAACGCACCGCTGACCCGCTACACCCCTGCGACCCTCACCGAACCGGACGCCCTTTGGCAGGAGATCGGGGCGATTCGAAAAGCCGGCTACGCGCTTTCCTTCGGCGACTACAGCCCCGGCACGATCGGCGTCGCCATCGCTCTCGTCGATTTCGACGCCCGTCCGTTCGGTGCGATCGTCGTGGGGGGGCCGGCATCCCGGCTGACCGACGCCTGGATCCAGGAGCATCTGGAGACGATCCGCTCGGCAGTCGCGAATCTCAATTCGATCACGTCGCTGTACCAGGCGCCATGACCGTCGGGACCGAAAAGAACGGTCGCGGCGGCGCGCCGGTCACCAACAGGTCCACCCGGCATCTTTTCGCCGCCGTGCGGGCGATCGCGCAGCACCGGAAACCGGTCGGCCTGGCCGATCTGGTCGCCGAACTGGACTTGCCGGCAAGCACCGTGCATCGGGCGCTGATGACGCTGGAAGCGTGCGGCATGGTAAAGCGCGGCGATCGCGGCGCCCGGTTCGTCGCCGGCGACATGGTCCATCATCTGATTCGCGCCCTGGTTGCACAATTTCCGGTCCGCAGGGCCGCGGCCGGCTTCCTGCGGGACCTGTCCGGCTCCAGGAACGTTACCGTTTCGCTCAATCATCGCCTGGGCTGGCGCAGTCTCCGGCTGCTTTCGTTCGAGGGAACCCAGGAAGCCTATCAGCTGCGGCGGGTCGGCGAGGCCCGGCCCCTCCACGACGGAATCGGCCCTGCGACCATCCTCGCAGCGCTGCCGGACGACGAGGCAGCCGCCTATCTCGACCGGTGCCGCCGAAGCGGCAACTTCGGCGGTGCGCCGATCGACCCGAGACGCATGGCGCGGCAACGGCGCGAACTCGCCGGCGCCGGTTATATCTCGCAGCGGCCGAGCGACTATTCGCTCCTCCACTGGGCAGCGGTTCCGTTGACGGCATTCGGCGGAGCCGCGATCGCATCGGTCAGCATCGGCTTCGATGTCGAAAGGGGCATGGAAGGAAAGCTGGAAAGCGAAATCGCCTACTGCGTCGCGCGCATCGCTGCGCTCCAGGAGCAACTCGACCGCGACCCGGAGGCGACCCGCACACCGTTCGGCACATTGGCGCCGGACGAATTCCACCTGCCGCACCACCGGGTCGTCCGGTTCGACAACCCGGTCGCGTCGACGCCGGCACACACCTGAGCGGATGCGATTCGGTCCGCCGTATTCGCCGCAGGCGGACACTTCCCGCGAGAAACGTCAGACAGCCTCTGCAATGTCCGGCGGAGCATAGGTCTTGAGACGCGGCAGGACGCGTTCGCCGAACAGCCGAATGCTCGTCATTGCGTCCTCGTGACTGAGGTCGCCGCCATGCCCCATCATGAGGACGGTGCCGATTCCGCCGATCCGGTCGCTGAACTCGGTTATCTGATGGTGGACATCGTCCGCATCTCCGGCAAAGACGATGTTGGCGTCGATCAGGTCGTCCATCGGAATTTCGCCGGTCCAGTCGCGGCCGGAACCGACCTTGAGGATCGTGCCGTCGCGCTTCGTGACCGGAAAATGGTCGCCGGCGCGCCCGCGCGTCTGGTTCCGCTTCATCCACATGACGTTGCCTGCCGGCGGCATGTAGCCGGGCGGATTCATGAAACAGTCGGAGACGATCGACGTCGTCCGGAGGTACCCCATGATCCGGTCGGCGCGGCTCCGGCCTTCCTCCCGGGTCTCGCCGACGGCGACAATCCCCATGTAGGCGAATTTCTCCGGCCCGGGTTCCGGCCGACCCGCAGCACGCGCGCCCTCGCAGTAGGCGTCCTTCAGCTTCCGGGCGTTCAGGCCGCTCAGGAACATCGCCAGGGTATGGCCGCGCTGACCGACCTCCCTGGCACTGGCGATGCTCCCGGCCGGTATCCAGACCGGCGGGCGCGGCTGCTGGTACGGCCGGGGCCAGATATTGACCTGCCGGAAGTGGTGGAACTCGCTCTCCCAGTTGAACGGCCCGTCCTGGACGGTCAGCGCCTTCAGCACCAGGTCGTGGGTATCCCAGAACCGGTCCATGAAGCGTGCGGGGTTCGAATTCGCCGGCGAAATCTCGTAGGGCGCCGCTTTGGAAAACCCGATATCGAGCCTGCCGCGCGTGACGCAATCGATATAGGCGATCTCTTCCGCCAGCCGGACCGGATCGGGACGATTTGCGATCGGAAAGCCAAGGCCGAGCAGCCGGACATTCGTTGTCCGCCGCGCCAGCATCGCGAGCGTGATCGTATTCGACGGCGACAGGCAGGTCGCCGACGAATGATGCTCGTTGATCATGATGTTGATGCCGACCCGGTCGCACAGCTCCCATTCGTCGAGGCGGGCGTTGATCAGGTCGGCCGCGACGTGTGGATCGCAGTGCCGGTTCGGCAAGGTCACGCGCAAACTCTCGATGTCGCTTTCCCAAGCGCCGGGATAAGGCTGTTCCGAAAAATAGTAGGCTTCCATCGGCTCGCTCCCGGCGGGGATTATTCCGCTGCCCGTTCGCGGCCTGCAATGCCCTCCAGGAACCGGTCGATCAGGTCGAGGGTGAGCGCGGGCTGCTCGACATGCGGATGGTGGGCCGCGTCCGGCACGGTGACGAACGTCGCTCCGGGTATCGTCCCGGCGTAGGCTTCGCCGTAGGCGGGGCTGGTCACTCCGTCGCGTTCGCCCCAGATCGCGAGCGCCGGAATGTCCACCTGGCCGAGCCAGTGATTGAGGCTGGGATTGTGCATGTACGGCTTCCAGCCGAGATGGGCGGCCGTTTCGCGCGACCGGGCCAGGCCCCACATTTCCCAATCGCTCATTCTGTCGTACCGGTTCGGCTTGTTGGCCGGATCGGCATATTCGAGCGCCTCGTAAGCCGCGAACGGCGTGGCGTGGAGATCCGCAATGTCGCGCTCGTCCCGGCCCGAAACCTTCAGCCCGACGGCCCCGATCAGGACGAGAGCGCCGAGCCGGTCGGTCGACATGGCGGCGACCTCCGCTGCGATCCAGCCGCCGAAGCCGGTGCCGATAACGGTGACGCCGTCGAGGCCCCTCTCCTTCAGGAAGGCCTGGTAGAAGATTGCGAGATCCCTGACGTCGTGAAACCGGCGCACGGTTTCCGAGTGGCCGAAGCCCGGGTGCCACGGCGCAAACAGGCGATAGCGTTCGGCAAGCCCTGCAAAGAATGGCGACGACGGGTGAATTCCGTCGATATCGTGCAACAGCAGGCAGGGCCGCCCCCTGCCGGCTTCCACGAGATCGATCGCGACGCCGGCGACGATGGCGCGCGTCTCAGGCCGATCTGCAGGTTGGGCAAGGTCGATAGACGACATTATTGCTTCTCCTTCAATGACTATATGATTGCAATATTCCCGAATAATAGTCAATTGATGGAGCTTACAAAGTGCGGCGGTCGCGCCTTTCCGGACAGCCTGGCGGCTGTCTCAGGGCGTATTCCGGTTCTTTCTCAGGCCGTGCGCGCGTTTATGCCTGTTACGTCAAAGCCGGCGATCCGATCCGGCGGCCGCTTCACCGGAAGTCTCGCGACTTCGGAATCGTGCGCAGGTTGCGCGGGTGGCGCGAAGGGAAGGCGACAGGACCGGGAGCGGGCGGCGGTGCACCGGCCCCGTCTTCCGGCGTGAGCAGGTCGAGCCAGCCGGTCAGGTCCTCCAGCCGGTCGGCGACGAGATGGACGATCTCGCCGGCGCGCTGGACGCGGCCCCGGACCAGGGCGAGGCGCGCGCCCAGAACCGCCTTGCGGAAGCGCTCCAGCACGCGCGGCCAGACCACGATGTTCACGACGCCGGTTTCGTCCTCCAGCGTCATGAAGATGACGCCGCTCGCGCTGCCGGGGCGCTGGCGGACCAGCACGAGCCCGGCGGCGGCGGCGCGCTGCCCGTCGCGCGCGGCTGCGACTGCCCCGGCCGTAAGCACCCCCCGCTGCGCCAGGCGCGCGCGCAGGAAGGCGAGCGGATGGGCCCGGAGCGAGAGCCTGAGCGTGCGGTAGTCCTCGACGACCTGTTCGCCCGGCGCCATGGCAGGCAGCGGGACCGGCGGCTCCGCACCCTCGGCCGGCCCGGCCGCCGCCTCAAACAGCGGCAGCGGCGCCGCATTCGCGAGCGCGCTCGCCTGCCAGAGCGCCCCGCGCCGGTCGAGTCCCATGGAGCCGAAGGCGTCGGCGGCGGCCAGCGTCTCGATGGCGGCGGCCCCGATCCCGCTCTCGCGCTGCATGGCGGCAATATCCGGCCAGGGCCGCGCGCCGCGCGCCGCGATGATGCGGTCGGCGTCTTCCTTGCGCAGGTCGGCGATCTGGCGGAGACCGAGCCTGAGCGCATGGCGGCCGCCCGCCCGGCCGGCTTTCCGGTCGGCATTGAGGCGCTCCAGGCTGTTGTCCCAGCCGCTCGCATGGACATCGGCCGGGCGCACGTCCACCCCGTGCTCGCGGGCGTCGCGCACGATCTGGGCAGGGGCGTAGAAGCCCATCGGCTGCGCGTTGAGCAGCGCGCAGGCGAACACTTCGGGATGGCGGCATTTGAGCCAGGAGGAGACCCAGGCGAGCAGCGCGAAGCTCGCGGCATGGGATTCCGGGAAGCCGTAATCGCCGAAGCCTTCGATCTGGCGGAAGCAGCGCGCCGCCAGCTCCGGGTCGTAGCCGCGCGCGGTCATCCGGCCCACCATCCGGTCCCGCAGCAGGCCGAGCGTGCCGCGCTTGCGGAAGGTCGCCATGGCGTGGCGCAGCGCATCGGCCTCGTCCGGCGTGAACCGGGCCGCCTCCATGGCGACGCGCATCGCCTGTTCCTGGAAAAGCGGCACGCCGAGCGTCTTCTCCAACACCTTGCGCAGCTCGTCCGGCGGCCCGTGCTCCGGCGCGGGGGCCGGATAGACCACCGCCTCCAGCCCGTCGCGCCGGCGCAGATAGGGATGCACCATGTCGCCCTGGATCGGGCCCGGCCGCACGATCGCCACCTCGATCACCAGATCGTAGAAACTGCGCGGCCTGAGCCGCGGCAGCATATTCATCTGCGCCCGGCTTTCGATCTGGAAGACCCCGATCGTGTCGGCCCGGCAGATCATGTCGTAGACCTGCCCGTCCTCCGCCGGCACGGTGGCGAGCGTGAGCGCCAGGCCCTTGTGCGCCGCCAGCAGCTCGAAGGCCTTGCGGATACAGGTCAGCATGCCGAGCCCGAGCACATCGACCTTCATCAGGCCGAGCGCCTCCAGGTCGTCCTTGTCCCACTCGATGAAGGTGCGGTCCTTCATCGCTGCATTGCCGACGGGCACGGTCTCGTCGAGCCGGCCGCGGGTCAGCACGAAGCCGCCGACATGCTGCGAGAGATGGCGGGGGAAGCCCTGCAGCTCGGTCGCGAGCGCGACGGTCCGGCGGAGCAGCGGGTCGGTGGGATCGAGCTCGGCCTCGCGGAGCCGCTTTTCGGGCACGCCCTCGCGGTGCATGTCCCGCACGGCGGCGGCAAGCGCGGCGGCGACATCCTCCGACAGCCCCATCGCCTTGCCGACATCGCGCACGGCGCTGCGGGCGCGATAGGAGATGACGGTGGCGGCGATTCCGGCGCGTTCGCGTCCGTAGCGCCCGTAGATGTACTGGATCACCTCCTCGCGCCGCTCATGCTCGAAATCGACGTCGATATCGGGCGGTTCGCGGCGCTCGCGGGAGACGAAGCGCTCGAACAGCAGGTCGATCCGGACCGGATCGACGGCGGTGATGCCGAGGCAGTAGCAGACCGCCGAATTCGCCGCCGAGCCCCGCCCCTGGCAGAGGATGCCCTTGCTGCCGGCGAAGCGCACGATATCGTGGACGGTGAGGAAATAGGGCGCGTAGTCCAGCTCGCCGATCAGCCCGAGTTCGTGCCGGAGCGCGGCGGCGACTCTCTCCGGGACGCCGTCCGGATAGCGCCATCGGGCGCCCTGCCAGGCGAGCGCCTCCAGATGTCGCTGCGGCGTGCGGCCGGCCGGCACGGGCTCGTCGGGATACTCATAGGCAATCTCGTCGAGGCTGAAGCTGCACAGGCCGGCGACTTCGAGGCTCCGCGCGACCGCCGCCTCATGACCGCGGAAGAGCCGCGCAATCTCGGCGCCGTCCTTGAGGTGGCGCTCGGCATTGGCGGCGAGGCGCAGGCCCGCTTCGGCCACGGTGACATGTTCGCGGATGGCGGTCAGCACGTCCTGGAGGGGCCGGCGCCCCGGGCGGTGGTAATGGACGTCGTTGGTGGCCAGCAGCGGCGCGCCGGAACGCTCGGCGAGCGCCGCCAGATAGCCCAGGCGAGCGCGGTCGCCGCCCCGGTAGAGCATGTGCGCGGCGAGGTAGAGCGGGCCGTCATGCGCCCGGCGGAGCCCGGCGAGTTCCGCCTCGAAATTCCCGCCGCTCGCTTCCTCCGAGGGCTCCGGCGGCAGTGCGATCAGCACCTGCCCCTCGGCATGGGCGAGCAGATCCTCCCGGTGCAGCACGCATTCGCCCTTGCCCGCACGGCGCTGGCCGAGGGTGAGCAGGCGGCAGAGGCGGCCCCAGGCGGCCCGGTCGCGGGGATAGCAGAGCAGCGAGAGGCCCCCGCCCCCGCGGCGGTCGAGATCGAGGTCGAGGTCGAGTCGCGCCCCCGTCAGCAGGCGGATGCCGGCCCGCTTCGCCGCCACGTGCGCGCGCACCGCGCCGGCCAGCGTATTGCGGTCGGCGATGCCGATGGCCGCAAGCCCGAGCCGCGCGGCCTCCTCCACCAGTTCCTCCGCATGGGAGGCGCCGCGCAGGAAGCTGAAATTGCTGACCGCCTGCAACTCCGCATAAGGGACGGCGTCCGGGGCGCGGCTCATCCGTAGAGTCCGTGGATGTACCAGCGCGGCGTTCCCCTGCCGCCCGCGTCCCGGCAGAGGCCGTCCCGGTAGAGCCCGGCGCGGAAGAGCCAGTAGCGCCGGCCTTCCGCATCCTCGACGCAATAATAGTCGCGCGGCGCGCCCTCCGGGACGCCGGTTTGCCATTGGGCCCACCACTCCGGCTCGATGCGCTCGGGCCCTTCGGCGCGGGCGATGCGGCGGCGCAGCCGGCGCCAGACGAACAATACCGGCGGTCCGTCCGGCACTTCCGCTACAGCCTCCACCGGCTCGGGCCGATCGAACAGGCGGAAAGGACGCTGCGGCAGGCCCGGCCGTGCGGGCCAGGGATTGCCTTCCGGGCCGGGCTCCGCCCGCCGCTCGGCGCGTTCCGGCAGGTGGCTCTCGACCGGTTCGAGACGGAAGACGGAACCCTCGCCGAGGCGGGCCTGCAGGCGGTCGATCAGCGGGCCGGGATCTCCGCCGCCGCGCCCGCCCTCCACCAGCCGGAATTGTGCGGGCGAAAGCGGCTCGGCGCGGACGGCGTGGAGCGCCATCGCGTCGATCCCGAAGCCGGGGTCCACGGTCTCGACCTTCCCGGCGAACAGGCGCGCGAGATGCGCGGCGTCGCGGGTGGCGCGCGCGGTCGAGACACGGCGGGCGGCGGCGGCGCCATCCACCCGGCAGAACAGCAGCATGAGTTCCCGCGCGCCGAGCCCGGCCCGCTCCAGCGCGGCGCAGAGGTCGTCGGCGAGCCGGGCCAGCGCCGCCTCCAGCCCTGCGAGGTCGACAAGCGGTTCCGCGAAGGCGAGGCGTGCAAGGCAGGCCGGCGGCGGCGGCAGGGATGCGACCGGGTCGGGGCGGCGCCCGAGCGCCCGGTCGAGGCGTTGCAGGACGGTCCCGCTTCCTTCCTGGCCCCCTGCCCGGCCCCGGAACCGCCGCGCGAGCGCCGCGCGCGGCAGGGCCGCCGCCGCGCCGATCGTGGTCAGGCCGAGGCGGCGCAGCAGGCGGGCGTCCCCGGGCGCGATCCGGAGCGCTTCGACCGGCAGCGGGGCGAGGGCGGCAAGGGTGGCGCCGGGCGCGGCGCGGCGGCGGCCGTCCCGGCCGAAGCGAGCGAGCGCCCAGGCGGCGGCGGGGGTGTCGGCAAGGCCGATCTGCGCCTCGATGCCCAGGTCCGCGAGACGCGCCTCCACCGCCGCCGCCATCGCCGCCTCGCCGCCGAAGAGATGGGCGCAGCCCGCAATGTCGAGCAGCAGGCCGTTTTCCGCCTCCCCTTCCGCTCCCCCTTCTGCCCCCAGGGGGCCGTCCCCGCTATCGACCGCGCAGCAGGGTGTGAAGCGGTTGCACCAGAGCGCCAGGCGTGCGAGGGCGCGTCGGTCCTCCGCCGGCCGGGCTTCGGCGGCGGCGAGGCGGGGCAGCAGGGCGCGGGCGTCGGCAAGCCGCATGCCGGGCGCGAGCCCTTCCGCCCTGGCCTGCCGGTTGACCGCAGTCAGCACCGTTCCGTGGCGGCCGGGCGCGGTGAGCGCAAACGGGACCGGTTCAGCCGGCGGCGCGCGCGAAGGCGGGACGGCGGACCTCCGGGCGCGGCGCAGCCGGTCGATCGGCCAGTAGGGCAGCCATACCGAAATCGCCCGTCTCACGGTTCTCCTCCTTCGATAAGCCCGGGGGCGGCAAGCCCGGAGGCGACAAGCCCGGGGCAGGTTGCACATCGCATGTTGCCGGCCGCCCGCCCCGGCAGCGCAGCAGCTCCAGGCGCCAGCGCGGCGGGCCGGGCGCCGCGGTATCGAAAGAGGCCGTATCGAAAGAGGCCGCGTCGAACGGATCGGCCCGCTCCGGGGGCAGCGCCGTCACCCGCCAGCGCGAGAAGGCGGCGCTGGCGCCGTCGAGGCCGTCGCCGCGCAGCAGCAGCAGGGGCGTCCCGCCCTCGCGCGCGGCGAGCGCCAGCCGCCGGCCGGAGACGAAGGCCAGCCGCTCCGTCTCGCCCAGCACCGCCGCCGCGGCGCCGCTGCGCAGGCTCTCCTCCATCGCCCACAGCGCGTCGCGCTCGCGCCGGGTCTCGACGACCAGCAGGTCTGCCGACTCCAAGCCGAGATCGCGCCAGCCCGGCCCGTACAGCCGGCCCAGCCGCGCGACCCCGCCGGGACCCTGGCAGACCGGCACCGGGCCGCGCCGGCCGAGCCGGACCAGCAGGGCGGCGAGGAAGGCCAGGGCCGCCGGCCGGTCGGCCGCGCCGGCGCCCGCCGCCTCGTGCACGCCGCCCGGGGCCAGCCCGGTCGCCGGCAGCGCCGCATCCAGCGCATAGATCCCGGTTCGCCAGGGCCGCGGCGCTCCGCCGGCATTGCTCCCGACATCGCTCCCGGCAACCGCCGATTGACCTACCGAACCGCTCCCGGCGCGCGGCGAACGCCGCTCCAGCATCGCAATGCGCCCGCGCAGCGCCGCCAGGCCCAGGGCAGCATCCGAAGGAGCGGCGGACGGAGAAGAGGCAGAATTCATTATTGTTCTTTATTTGTTCTTTATGCGGGATGTCAAGAGGCGCCCGGGGCCGTGCGGCGATGGCCTCTTCCTTTGCGCCGCCGGGGCGTCGGCCCCGTTTTCGCCTTTTCCGGGTTGCGCCGGGGCCTCTATCATGCGGCGCGGCAAGAGGGAAAGGCGATGGGCGGCTACGATCTGTTCATGGAGGATTTCGCACCCGGCGACCGGTTCGTCACCGAGGGCGAGACGGTGACCGAGAGCCAGGTGATCGATTTCGCCATGCAGTGGGACCCGCAGCCCTATCACACCAACGCGCGCCACCCGCGCACCGTGGCCCAGGGCGGCCTGATGGCGAGCGGCTTCCACACCGTCTGCATGACCTTCCGCCAGTTCCAGATGGACGGCGCGATCGGCGCGGCGGCGCTGGCCAGCCCCGGCATCGACAAGTTGCGCTGGCTCAAGCCGGTGCGGCCGGGCGACACGCTGCACGTCGAATCCGAGGTCGTCTCGGTCCGGCGCTTCGAATCGAAGCCCGACCGCGGCGCGGTGACCATGGAGCACCGGACGATCAACCAGGACGGCGAAGCGGTCTTCTCCTGCGAATGCACCCACATCCTGCAATGCCGGGACGGGGGTGAAGAGCGGCGGTCGCCAGCATGACACTCATGGCCTCAGAGGTTGTCTGCCCACCCAAAGCCGGTTGACACGAATTCGCGGGTGGCCGGGTTCGGCGGGACGCTTGACCACGATGCCGGCCGAATTTGCTTTTCATAGGCCCATATTTACGGGTATATGGGCCTATGAAAACGACAATCGAACTACCTGACGCCATGTTCCGGCAGGCAAAGGCGCTTGCCGCCGCTCGCGGCGTCACCTTGCGACGCTTCTTCACCGAAGCGCTGGACGAGCAGCTCCGCCGCTGCGCGCGGGAGGATCGCGCCGACGACAGGGATCCGCCATGGATGGCCGGATTCGGCGCGCTGTCCGATATAGCGGACGAGAACCGCCGAATCCTCGCGGTGATCGAGGAGGAGTTCGAGAAGCTGCCGCTCGAAGACGGCGCTTGATCCTCGACACCAATGCCTTGTCCGCATGGGCGGACGGGCGCGCCGCAGTCGAGGCCCCGCTTCGTACCGCCGCCCGGCTGATCGTGCCCAGCGTCGTTCTCGGCGAGTATTATTTCGGCATCCGCCGGTCTCGATATCGAAGCCGTTACGAGGACTGGCTGGCCCGCTATCTGCCGCTGACTGAAATCGCCGCCGTCACCTCGGCGACGGCCGATTCATACGCCGACATACGCCTGGAATTGAAGCGGCTTGGCGCGCCCATCCCGCCAAACGACGTATGGATCGCCGCGCTCGCCCGCCAGCACGGATTTCCGGTCTTGAGCAACGACAACCATTTCGACGTTGTCAGTGGCATCAGACGCATTCCTTTCTGATCTGCGGCCGCATCCTGCAAAGCTGAATTCGGTTGTGCGGCCGATCCGGTGTTTCCGCCGTGCGCCGCCGGTCAGCCGTCCAGAAGATTGAGAATGCGCAATCCCGGGAAGATGGCGTAGCCGCGGTCGAGCGTGACCCATTCGCAGCCGTGCTCGATGGCGAGGGCGGCGTGGTAGGCGTCGGGCAGCCGGTTGCCCGCGACGGTTTTCGTTGATACCAGCGTCCCGCTTTTTCGGGAGGACGGTTCGGAACCGGCGAAACGGGCAAGCGCCAAAGATCGGGTCGATTGTCTCGCGCGATGCTGCGCCGCGCACCCCCGACGCGGCTAATTCCGCATCGGCGGCAGTTGTCGGTAGCCCGCGGGCACCGCGAACAGGGCCGGATCGACCGGGCCGATCTTCAGGTTTTGCAGCACGAGGGTGAGCGGCTGCTTCTGCGCGCCGCGGACGACGGCGCCCTCCATGCGGACGACGATCCGGTGCCCGGTCGCCCAGGCCAGCCCGCTGAACCGGTCGCCCGCCGCCGACCGGCTCGCCACCCGGTATTTCGTCACCGCCATGCCGGCCATCGTCTCTTCGCCCAGCTTCTCGCGCTTCGACGCCGGATCGGACAGGCCGAAGTTGAACTGCGGGGCGGCCCCGTCGACCGGGCGCCAGCTGCGCCGGCTGAGCAGGAGCTGGAACGCCCGCCCGGCCGCCCGGTCGTAGATCATGGCCACGACTTCCTTGCCGGACGCGAATTCGAGCCGCTGCCGCTGCGCCGTATAGTAGAGCCGCGCGGTGCGCGAGCGCCCCCGGTCGTCGGTGAAGACCATGTCGGCCGCATATTCCGTTGTCGGACCGCCCCAGGCCGCTCCGCTATCGCCTTGGGCACGGTCAGGGGCGCGGTCCGCAGCACCGACCGGCATCGCCGTCAGCAGCAACAGGACGGCGGCGAGGAGGCAGCGGACGATCATGCTGCCACGGCCGGCTCGCTTCCGGCGTAGCCGCCGAACAGGCCGAGCATCCGGTCGCGCCATTCGGCAACCGGGTCGTCGTCGGCCAGCAGGGCGCAATCGCTGCTGCAGCGCGCCCATTGCAGCATGCCGAAAATACAGTAGTCCGCGTAATGGGGCGCCTCGCCCGCGAGGAATGGCTGCCGGCGGACGGTCCGGCGCACCGGGAACAGGGCGCTGCGGAGGCGGGACACGAAAGCCTCGCGCTCCGGGCGCAACTCGTCCAGGCTGCGCCCCATCATTTTCTCGCGGGACGCCCTGAAATAGCTGCGGTCGGCATCGACGATCCGGTCGTAGATGTCGTAGACGATGGCGCCGGCAATCTGCGGCAACATCACCGTATCAGCGAATTCGTTGGCGAACCGGGCGAAGGCCCTGCCCTCGGCGCTGCCGAACAGGCTCGGCGCGTCGGGATAGGCCTCTTCCAGATATTCCGCGATGGCCCAGCTGTCGCCGACGCCCGTTGCGCCGTCCTTCAGCGTCGGCACCCGCTCGGCGCCGGCAAACGCAACCTTCTCCTTCACCTCCGTGAAAATGCACGGCTCGGTCTCGAACGCGAGCCCCTTGTGCTTCAGCGCCATCTTGGTTTTCCAGCAATGCGGGCTGAAGCGCCGGTCTTCGGCGCCGGCGAGGTCGTAGAGAATGCGGGCCATGGGCTGCCTTCCGTCGGACGGTTTTTCCCGGGGAAAGGGGGGCGGCGGAGATGCGCCTGGGCGGGCGCGGTGCAAGGCGTCACATAAGCCTGACCGTCGGCCTCTCAACGGGTCAGCACGCCGCTTGACCGAAGCGTCGCCGAAATGGCGCGGCGCGGGCGGATTCCGGGCGCCGGCGCAGGCTTGCGGCACATTGTCAGCGCGTCGGCAGTCCGTTTGACCGGTCCGGGGTCGGCCCATACCGTTCGCGCCGGTTATCGACCGACTGCGCTCCCGTCCGCCGGCCCGCCCGAGCGACGGCGAAGCGCCGCGAGGCAGCCATGGCGACACAGCGCGCAAAACCGGCGGTCCGGCCGGGCAATCCGAATTTCTCGTCCGGCCCGTGCGCCAAGCGCCCCGGCTGGTCGGTCGACGTCCTGCGCCATGCGCTGCTCGGCCGGTCCCATCGCTCGGGCGAAGGCAAGGCGCGGCTCAGGGAGGTCATCGACCGCACGCGCGCCATTCTCGGCATTCCGCAGGACTACCGGATCGGCATCGTGCCGGCGTCGGACACCGGCGCGGTCGAAATGGCGATGTGGTCGATGCTGGGCGCCCGCCCGGTCGACATGCTGGCCTGGGAGAGTTTCGGCAAGGGCTGGGTGACGGATGTCGCCAAGCATCTCAAACTGGACGACATGCGCCTGATCGAGGCGCCCTACGGCGCATTGCCCGACCTCGGCCAGATCGATCCGGCCCACGATGTCGTGTTCACCTGGAACGGCACGACCTCCGGCGTGTGCGTGCCCGACGGCGACTGGATCGATCCCAAGCGCGGCGGCCTGACGCTGTGCGACGCCACCTCGGCGGTCTTCGCCATGGACCTGCCGTGGGACAGGCTGGATGTCACCACATGGTCCTGGCAGAAGGCGCTGGGCGGCGAGGCGCAGCACGGCATGCTCGTGCTCAGCCCGCGCGCGGTCGAGCGGCTGGAGAGCTACCTGCCGCCCTGGCCGCTGCCCAAGCTGTTCCGGCTGACGAAGAACGGCGCGCTCATCGAAGGCGTGTTCGAAGGGGACACGATCAACACGCCGTCGATGCTGTGCGTCGAGGATGCGCTGGACGCCCTGCGCTGGGCGGAAGGCATCGGCGGCCTCCCGGCCATGATCGCGCGATCCGAGGCGAACCTGGCCGCCATGACTGCGTGGATCGGCGGATCGCCGGCGTTCCGCTTCCTGGCCGAAGACCCGGCGGTCCGGAGCAGCACGTCGATCTGCCTGGCCTTCGCCGACCCGGAGGTCACCGCCCTGCCCGAAGATATCCAGCGCGCCTTTGCCAAATCGATCGCCGGCCTTCTGGCGACCGAAGGCGTGGCCTACGATATCGCCGCCTATCGCGATGCCCCGCCGGGCCTGCGCATCTGGGGCGGATCGACGGTCGAAACCGCCGACATTTCGGCGCTTTTACCCTGGCTCGACTGGGCATATGGTGAAGCGGCCGGCCGGCTGAAGGCTGCCGCCTGAAGGCCTGTCAACCGGCCCGGCCGCCCGTTCCGCTCAAACCGAAAAAACGGCAAAACCATGCCTTCAGACATGCCCCCCGATACGCCGAGGGTGCTGATCTCGGACAAGATGAGCCCGCGCGCGGCGGAAGTCTTCCGCCAGCACGGGGTCGATGCGGATGTCAAACCCGGCATGGCGCCCGACGAGCTGAAGAGCGTCATCGGCGCGTATGACGGGCTCGCCGTGCGGTCGGCCACGCGCGTGACCAGCGAGATTCTCGAAGCGGCCGACCGGCTGAAGGTCGTCGGCCGGGCCGGCATCGGCGTCGACAATATCGATATCGACGCCGCGACCTCGAAGGGCGTGCTGGTGATGAACACGCCGTTCGGCAATTCGATCACCACCGCCGAGCATGCCATCGCGCTCATGTTCGCGCTCGCCCGGCAGATTCCCGCCGCCGACCTGAGTACCCAGGCGGGGAAGTGGGAGAAGTCCCGCTTCATGGGCGTGGAACTGACCGGCAAGGTGCTGGGCGTGGTCGGATGCGGCAACATCGGCTCGATCGTCGCCGAGCGGGCGCGCGGCCTGAAGATGCAGGTGATCGCCAGCGACCCGTTCCTGTCGCCCCAGCGCGCCCGGGAAATGGGTGTGGAGAAGGTCGAACTCGACGACCTGTTCCGGCGCGCCGACTTCATCACGCTGCACACGCCGCTGACCGACGGCACCGGGCACATGATCGACGCCGCCGCGATCGGCCGGATGAAGCCGGGCGTGCGGATCGTCAACTGCGCCCGCGGCGGGCTGATCGACGAGGACGCCCTGAAGGCGGCGCTGGACGACGGCCATGTCGCCGGGGCCGCCCTCGACGTGTTCGAGACCGAACCGGCGAAAGAGAACCCGCTCTTCGGCTCCGACAAGGTCGTCGCGACGCCGCATCTCGGCGCCTCGACCGAGGAGGCGCAGGAGAATGTCGCCGTCCAGGTCGCCGACCAGATTTCGGACTATCTGCTGAACGGCACCGTCACGAACCCGATCAACATGCCGGCGGTGTCGGCTGCCGAAGCCTTCCGGCTGCGCCCCTATATCGACCTGGCGCGCCAGCTCGGCAGCTTCGCCGGCCAGATCACCGAAAGCCCGCTGGTCGACGTGAAAATCCGCTACGAGGGCCAGGCGGCCGACCTCAACATCCGCCCGCTGACCGCCTCGCTGCTCACCGGTCTGCTGGCGCCGCTCTACGAGGGGATCAACCCGGTCAACGCGCCCTATCTCGCCCGGGAGCGCAACATCGTCGTGACCGAGGAAACCGACGAACGGGTGACCGACTACCAGACCCGGATCCATCTTGCGATCACGACCGAGAAGCGCCGGCGCTCGATCGCCGGAACCCTGGTGCACGGCGACCAGCCGCGCATCGTCGAGATCGAGGGCATCCGGATGGAGGCGGCGCTCAGCGATGTCGTCCTGTTCGTCCGCAACCGGGACAAACCGGGGATGATCGGCGCGCTCGGCAAGGCACTGGCCGATGCCGGCGTCAATATCGCAACCTTCCATCTCGGCCGGTCGGAAGCGGGCGGCGACGCCATGGCCCTGGTGTCGGCCGACAGCGACATCACGGAGCCGATCCTGATGCAGCTCTGCACCCTGCCTCACGTCAAACAGGTGAAAGTCCTGCGCTTCTAGCCGCCGGTTCCGCCGGCGTCCTGCGCAGATCGAAGATCATGGCAATTTCAGACAACCGAGGCCTCCTGCCGGCCGGACTGCGCGATGTCCTGGCACCGGATGCGGCCCACGAGTCCGCCATCGTGGAGCGGCTGCTCGGCACCTTCGCCGGATGGGGCTACCGGCGCGTCAAGCCGCCGCTCGTGGAATTCGAACGGTCGCTGCTCGAAGGCGCCGGAGCGGCGATGGCCGGCGAAACCTTCCGGCTGATGGACCCGGTCAGCCAGGCGATGATGGGCGTGCGCGCCGACATGACTCTGCAGATCGCCCGGATTGCCGCCAGCCGGCTTGCCGCGGAGGCCCGGCCCCTGCGCCTGTCCTATGCCGGCGACGTGCTGCGGGTGCGGGGCACGCAACTCCGGCCGGAGCGGCAATTCGTGCAGGTCGGCGGCGAGCTGATCGGCGCGGCCGGACCGGCGGCGGACACGGAGGTCGTCCTGATGGCGGTCCGGGCGCTGCGCGACATCGGGGTCGAGCGGCTGTCGGTCGACCTGACCTTTCCGACCCTGATTTCGTCGCTCTGCCGTTCGCTGGCCATCGCGGACGAACGGGAGGCCGCTGTACGCGCGGCCCTCGACAGCAAGGACCGGCGGGCCCTTGCCGCGGCGCTGCAGGGCGAGGGAGAAGGCCGCGCGGTCTTTCTCGCGCTGCTCGATGCGACCGGACCGGTCGGACCCGGCCTCGCCCTCCTGGAGGCGGCCGACATGCCGGAGGAGGCCCGGGCGGACGTGGACCATCTGGCCGATGTGGCGGCCCGGCTCGGCGCCGCGGCGCCGGACCTCGCGCTCACCGTCGATCCGGTCGAATATCGCGGCTTCGAGTATCACACCGGCATCGGCTTTACCGTCTACCGCAACGGCAGCCGGGGCGAGATCGGCGCCGGCGGCCGCTATCTGGCCGGTTCCGGCTTCGCCGACCGGACGATCGAACCGGCGACCGGCTTTACCCTCTTCCTCGATACCGTCATCCGCAGCCTGCCGGCGCCGCGCGAGCCGTCCAGAACCTTTGCGCCCGACGGGACGCCGCCGGAGACGGTCGATTCCCTGCGCCGGGAGGGCCGCACCGTCGTCGCGGGCCTCGAACCGGCCGGCGACATCGACGCGGAGGCCCGGCGGCTCGGCTGCGATACGGTCGTAGACGCCGGCGCGCCGCGCGCCGCCGGCGCCGGCGGGCCGGCGGCGGGGCGGCCCGATTAGGAGGCCGGTCCATGGCCA
>VXNK01000006.1 GCA_009840595.1 Rhodospirillaceae bacterium
GGACGGTGGAGGCGATGGGCGGCAGCCTGTCGCTGATCGCCCGCTTCCCCGACCGCCCGCCGGTCGAGCTCGCCGGCATCGCCGAACACGACGCCCGCGAATGACGCCGTTCGGGTCGGCGCAGGTGGTCCGCGATTCGGGTCCGAAAAATTCCGAAAATGGCAATTCAGCGCCTCGCGCCGCCAGGGGCCGTCCTGATTTTGAAAAAATCTGCATTCGTTTTGATGACGGATCCGGTGAGTCCGGCTTTATACAGCCTGAGGGCGAGATTTTTATTCAATGATTACAGTTGATTATGGGATATCCAGCCAAAATCAAAAAAACTTGGTCCGGGGCCCAGGGACGTGAGGCAAGACCGGGCCGGGCGACTCTGGGCCCCGGATTTCCGCTGCGCTCCATCCGGGGCGGCACCGAAGGGTGGTTAACGGCGACGGCACTCGGAACGGCTGCGCGCCGTATCGAGGCCCGCGTCAGCCCTCGAAGATCCGGATGGCGAGCGGCGCGGAGCGGAAATTGTTGGTCGGCGAGGTATCGGCCGGGCAGGCCGAGACCGCGGCGAGGACGTTCATCTCGGCGCGCAGGTCGATATAGTCGTCCGGCCCGGCCTCCGTCGGCAGGATCTTGAAGCTCCCGTCGGTGAACAGGTCGACATTCATGAAGACGTTGAACACGTCCATGATGTCGTCGCCGGTCAGGCCGAACGGCTCGACCGCCTCGCGCAGGTTTTCCTGGCACGAGCGGTGGCTGCCGGGACGGAGATTGTCGCGGATTTCGTAGAGCCGCGTCGAGCAGCGTCCGCCCATGTTGCCCCAGTGGTTGGGGTAGGTGTCCTCCAGCACCGTCAGCATGACGTTCTCGCGCGGCGGCTTGGAATAGAAATATTTGAACGCCTTGCTGGTACCTGTCCCCGCGGTCACGTTGATCGCCCAGCTCTGGCCGCAGTGGAACGTCTCCTTCGGATCGTCGGCGTTGAAGAAGGCGCAGTCGCCGACCTGCCCGCCCTCGACCTGGGCGATGCGCAGCACCTGGCCCTTCTTCACGACGAAGCCGCGCCCATAGCGCGCCGGGATGACGAATTCCTCGATCGGTTTTCCAGCCATGACCTATGTCCCTCCCTCTTCCGCGTAGACCATCCGACGCTTGCCCTCCAGCCGGAAGCCCGGCAGGCCGAGGCTGTCCTGGAACATCTGCAGATAGGCGGGCGCCGGATCGTCGCCGTTCCCCCGCGCCTTGCGCAGCTCCGCCCGCGCGGCGTCCGTTGCCAGCAAATCGGCGGCGCCGGCCGCGTCGAGCACGACGCCGTAGACCGCTTCGGCATAGTCTGCCGTAATGCGCTCCTCGGCGACATCCTCTGCAACCAGCGCCGGATCGCGCTCCAGCGGATCGCCCTGCCCGGCCCCGCCGGCTCCGATATGGCAGAAGACCTCGCCATCTGCGAGCCGGATCGCCTCCATCGGCATGACCGGCTCGGTGCGCTGGTCCGGGCCCGGATTGACGATGTTCCACGACGGGGTGCCCGGACAGCCGCCGTCGAGCCCGTAGGGCAGGATCCGGCGCCGGTCGGAGCGCATGACCATCTGCACGCCGCCCGGCGCGCGCACCCGGTATTGCCGCCGGTAGGCCGGCGCGCCGCGGAAGCGACCCGGCCCGCCGGAATTCTCGACCATGCCGTAGCCCTCGATCTCGAGCGGATGCAGCGCCTCGATCATCTCGGCCGGCTGGTTGGTCAGGTTGCCGCCGGGGTTGGGAATGCCGAAAGTGCCGTCGCGGTCCGGCATCGCGCCCCAGCTTCCCGCCAGCGTCTCGGACAGGACGAATTGCCGGCCCCGGTGCATGCCGCTGATCGCCGGGAAGGTGACGCCGCCCTCGCCCGCCGCCGGAATCCTGTCGGGCACGATCTGGGCGAAGGCGCCGAGCAGCACGTCGATGGCGCGCCAGCCGACGATCGCGCGGGCCGCGCAGGCCGCCGGCGGCCGCGGGTTCACGATTGTGCCTTCCGGCAGACGGATGTCGATGGCACGCGCAAAGCCCTCGAAGTTCGGGATTTCCCCGCCGGCGATGCATTTGACGATGAGCTGCACCGCCGACTTGACGAAGGGCGACGGGCAGTTGATCGCGCCCGGCACCTCCGGCGACGTGCCCGCCCAGTCCACGGTCATCCGGCTGCCGTCGATGGTGACAGTCACCTTGAGCGGGATCGGCTCCGGGTCGTCTCCGAGACCGTCGAGCCAGTCGGTGAAGGACCATTGCCCGTCGGGCAGCCTGGCGATTTCCTGCCGGGTGACCGCCTCGGCATAGTCGTGCAGGTCGGCGAGGATGGTGCGAAAGGTCTCGCTGCCGTGTTTCTCCACCAGCCGGCCGTAGGCGCGCTCCGCCGTATTGCAGGCGGCGACCTGGGCGCGCATGTCGCCGGCCAGCTTGTCCGGCACGCGGCTGTTCTGGTGCATCAGCCGGAAGAAGGTCTCGTTAGGCCGGCCCGCCTCGTACATCTTCAATACGGGAATGCGCAGCCCTTCCTGGAAAATCTCGGTGGCGTAGACCGCCGTGCTGCCCGGCGCGATGCCGCCCATGTCAATCTGGTGCACCAGGGTCGCGGCGTAGCCCTCCAGTTCGCCGCCGTAGAACAGCGGCTTGACGATATAGACGTCCGGCAGGTGCATCCCGCCGGCGGTATAGGGATCGTTGAAGACGAAGATGTCGCCGGGGTTCGTGTCGTCGCCATACTCGGCGACCAGCGCCTTCATCGCGTCCGGGAAGGAGCCGAGATGCAGCGCCATGGTCAGCCCGTGGGCGATCCCCGCGCCGTGCCGGTCGCACAGGCCGGTCGAATAGTCCATCGAATCGCGCACGATGGAGGAATAGGCCGTGCGCAGGACGACCAGCGCCATCTCGTCGGCGATCGACGACAGGGCGTTGCGCACCACCTCCAGGGCGATCGGATCGGCGTTGCGGCCGGGCCGGGTCATGCCGCGCCTCCCTTCTCCAGCACGATATTCTGCGCCGCATCGAGGCGCGCCGTCCAGCCGGGCGGCACGACGCAGGTCGCGTCGTATTCCTCGACGATCAGCGGGCCGCCGCGCGGCGCGGCCGTCAGGGCCGCGTCGTCCGTGATCACCTACGTAGGACCGGCCCCCCCCCGCGAAAATACCCGCCCCCGGGCGGGGGCGCCAGGGTGTAAAGAAAACAAACAAGGCCCCC
>VXNK01000060.1 GCA_009840595.1 Rhodospirillaceae bacterium
CGTTTCGGCCGCCCGCGTTTCGGCCGCCCGCGTTTCGGCCGGAGCAAACCCCACCCGTCATTCCGACCGAGCGAAGCGAGCGGAGGAATCTCGACTCGATCCCGACAACGGGAACCCGGACGCCGGCGACGGGATTCCTCCACTACGCGGACTGGCGTCCGCTCCGGTCGGAATGACGGGTGGGGTTTGCGCCCGGCCGGGATGGGGTCCCGGCGCGGCGACTTGGCCGCCGTCGGCGGCGTCGAAGAATTGATGGCCGACCTTAATGCGGACGATTAGACGGACCGCCCAACGAGCGTCATTTCGACCGGAACCCCTTTCACCGTCATCCCGACCGACCGGAGGGAGCGGAGGGATCTCGGCTCGATCTGTCCGACAGACGCCAAAGTCCGGCGACGAGATTCCTCCGCTCCGCGCCCCTTCGACTTCGCTCAGGACAGGCCTTGCAGGGCGCTCCGGTCGGAATGACGGTTGGGGTCGGGATGGAGGCCCGGCGACAAACCGGCCGAGACGGGCAAGGCGCCGGCCCCTCACCCCACCTCAAACACCGCGTCGATCTCCACCGCGACATCGAACGGCAGCGACGGGGCGCTGACGGCGAAGCGGGCGTGCTTGCCGCGGTCGCCGAAGACTTCGACGATCAGGTTGCTGGCGCCGTTGACCACCTTGGGCTGGTCGGTGAAGTCCGGCGTCGAGTTGACGAAGCCGCCGAGCTTGACGCAGCGCGTCACGCGGTCGAGGTCGCCGCCGCACGCCGCCTTGAGCTGGGCCAGGATGTTGATCGCCACGATGCGCGCGCAGGCCTGGCCGTCCTCGACCGTGAACGCGTCGCCCAGCTTGCCGACATGGCTCAGCTTGCCCTCCTGAAACGGCACCTGCCCGGCGATGAAGACCAGGTTGCCGGTCACCACCCAGGGGACGTAGTTCGCCGCCGGCAGCGGGGCTTCGGGGATCTCGATGCCGAGTTCGGCGAGGCGGGCGTCGATGGCGCCGGTCATGGCGGGCTTCCTTTGCAATACGGGTGCGGTACAGGTCGGATTCGCGCCGTTGAGTAACGGCGTAACGCGGCGCGGGCAAGACTGGACGCCTGCGGCGGGACGCGGCATTCTCGCCCCGCCATGCTGACCGCGGAACAGAACGCCCTGCTGACCCGGACCGGCCCCGGCACGCCCGGCGGCGCCCTGATGCGGCGCTACTGGCAGCCGGTCGCGCTGTCGGAGGAGCTGGACGACCCGCGCCCGGTCAAGGCCGTGCGGCTGCTCGGGCAGGACCTGGTGCTGTTCCGCGACGAGGCCGGGCGGCTCGGCCTGGTCGACCGCCATTGCTGCCACCGCGGCGCCGACCTCGCCTTCGGCCGGCTGGAAAACGGCGGCCTGCGCTGCCCGTTCCACGGCTGGCTCTACGACGTCACCGGCGCCTGCCTGGAGCAGCCGGCCGAGCCCGAGGGCTCCGACCTGCACACGCGGGTGCGCCAGCCGGCGTATCCGTGCCTGGAGCGCAACGGCATGGTCTTCGCCTGGCTCGGGGAGGGGGAACCGCAGCCCCTGCCGGACCTCGACTGCTTCGCCGCGCCGGAGGCCTACAGCTTCGCCTGGAAGGGCTGGTGGGAGTGCAACTGGCTCCAAGCGCTCGAGGTCGGCGTCGACCCGGCCCACGCCTCCTTCCTGCACCGCTTCTTCGAAGACGAGGGCGACCGCTACGGCCAGCAGTTCCGCGACCGCACCGGCGACCTGGCCCAGACCGCAGTGTTCCGGGACTTCGACCGGCCGGAAATCCACGTCGAGACAACGGGTTACGGGCTGCGGCTCACAACCCTGCGCGACCTCGGCGACGGTCGCCGCCATGTCCGCGTCACCAACCAGGTCTTCCCCCACGGCATCGTCATTCCGATCTCGGCGACCATGAACATCACCCAGTGGCACGTCCCGATCGACGACGAAAACTGCACCTGGTACACCCTGTTCACCGACTATGCCGCGCCGGTCGACAAGGACCGGATGCGCGCCGACCGGATCGGCAGCTGCACCCTGCCGGACTACCGCTCGATCCACGGCCGGGCCGACGACTGGGGCTACGACCCGGCCGAACAGCGGCTGCGCACCTATACCGGCATGGGCGAGGACATCAATTTCCACGACCAGTGGGCGGTCGAATCGCCCGGCCCGGTCCACGACCGCACGAAGGAGAATCTCGGCACGACCGACGCCGGCATCATGGCCTACCGCCGGCTGCTGCGCCGGGCGCTCAAGGCGGCGGAGGCGGGCGGCCCGGTGCCGTTCGAGGGCGGCACGGCCGACGACGCGCCGCGCGCCATCGACACCATCGGGCCGGCCGCCGAGTGGCGCACCGTGTGGCGCAAGGACGAGGCGGCGCGGCGCGCCCGCTCGCCCTGGGCCGCGGCCCCGGCGGATGCTCCGGACACCCCGGTCGCGGGCGAGGCCGCCGAATGAGCCGGCCTACGGGAGGGGTCGGTCCGGGAGTCGGCCGCACGGGATTTGTCGAACGGCACGGCCTCTGGACCGCCGAACAGGCGGAGGCGGGCGCCGAAATCGCCGGGCGGATCGACAGCGGCGAGGTCGAGACCCTGCGCTTCTCCTTCGCCGACCAGCACGGCATCGCCCGCGGCAAGGCGCTGATCGGCGAGGCGGCGAAGGCGGCGCTGGCGAGCGGCGTGTCGCTGCCCTCGACCCTGCTGACCAAGGACACGTCGCACACCACCGTGTTCCCGGCCTTCGCCAGGGGCTCCGGGCTCGGCCTCGACGAACTGACCGGGGCGGGGGATATCGTGATCGTCGCCGACCCCGCGACCTTCACGATGCTGCCCTGGGCGCCGCGCACCGGCTGGGTGCTGTGCGACGTCTATTTCACCAACGGCCGGCCGGCGCCGTTTTCCGGGCGGCGGATCCTGAAGGAAGCGCTCGCGCCGCTGGCGGCGGAAGGCCGGCGGCTGATAACCGGGCTGGAGATCGAGTTCCACCTGTTCCGCCTGGAAGACCCGCATCTGGCGCTGGAGGACGCGACCCAGCCGGCGACGGCGCCGGAAGTCAGCCTGCTGGCGCGCGGTTTCCACTATCTCACTGAGACGCGGCTGGACGAGCTGGAGCAGGGCGTCGAGCTGCTGCGGAAAAACCTGCTCGAAATGGGCCTGCCGCTGCGTTCGGCCGAATGCGAGTTCGGGCCGAGCCAGGTCGAGTTCACCTTCGCGGCCGACGAGGCGGTCGCGTCGGCCGACCGGATGATCCTGTTCCGCACCGCGGCCAAGCAGATCTGCCGGCGCAACGGCCTGCACGTCACCTTCATGTGCAAGCCCGGCCTGCCCAACCTGTTCGCCAGCGGCTGGCACCTGCACCAGTCGATCGCCGACGCCGGCGGGGCCAACCTGTTCGCGCCGGACGGGGAGGGCGACCTGCTCTCGCCTTACGGCAGAAGCTGGGTCGCCGGGCTGATCGACCATGCCGCCGCCTCGGCGCTGCTGACCACGCCGACCGTCAACGGCTACAAGCGCTACCGGCCGAACTCCCTGGCGCCGGACCGGGCGGCCTGGAGCAAGGACAATCGCGGCGTCATGCTGCGGGTGATCGGCGCCGGCGCGGGCGATCCGGCGACCCGGGTCGAGAACCGGATCGGCGACCCGGCGGCCAATCCCTATTTCTACATGGCCTCCCAGGCGCTCGCCGGGCTGGACGGCGTCGCCCGCGGCCTCGAGCCGCCGCCGCCGACCGAAACGCCCTACGAGGAAGCGGACGCACCGGCCCTGCCGCAAAGCCTGATGGAGGCGGTGCCCCATTTCCGCGCCAGCGCGCTCTACCGCGAGACGCTCGGCGACCTGTTCGTCGACTACTGGGCCGACATGAAGCAGGCCGAGACCGCGCGCTTCCTGTCGTCCGTCACCGACTGGGAACAGCGCGAATATTTCGAGATATTCTGAGGGGGTGGGTACCGGCGCGCGCAGAACCGGGGCTGTCGGGGAAAGCTTGGGCCGGGGTGTATACTTTTGACCATGCAGTGCCGTGTTTCCCTCCGACGGTGGCAGGATACCGGTGAAAACTGCAACGCCGCTCGTTCGGCGACACCAAAAACCTATAATGCCGCCCCGGACTTGATCCGGGGCCCAGGGGCGTGAGGTAAGGCCGTGCCGGGCGACTCTGGTCCCCGGATTTCCGCTTCGCTCCATCCGGGGTAGCAAGGATGGGAGGGTGACGGCGTCAACGGTCGGAACGGCAGCAGGCAGGCCGCAAACGCACAATTACGGATATCGTCGCCTTTGAAACCCTCTCCGACGATGCCCGATGCGCCTATTCCCGCCCCGGAATCGCTCAAGCCGCCTGCCCGGCGCTCTGTACCGGCAGGGGAACGTCGCTCGATTTCAGGTGCAGGTCGCGCTGCGGGAAGGGGATTTCGATGCCGTGCTCGTGGAACAGGTCCCAGACCCGGAGCAGGACCTCGCTGACGACGTTGGAACGGCCTTCGGCCGGGTCGTCGATCCAGATGCGGATTTCCAGATCGACCGAACTGTCGCCGAAGCCTCTGAGCAGGCATCGCGGCGCCGGGTCGGCCAGGACCCGTTCGACCGCTGCGGCCGCTTCGCAGCACAGGCCGATCGCGTGGCGCACATCGGAACGGTAGGAAATGCCGACCGGGATCAGGAGGCGCACCGCGCTGTCGCTGTGCGACCAGTTCTCGACCCGCTGGGTGATCAGCTCCTCGTTCGGGATGAGGTATTCGACCCCGTCGCGGGTCCGGACCGCCGCATAGCGCGCGCCGAGCGAGGCGACCCAGCCATAGGTGCCGCCGACCGCGATGACGTCGTTCGGCTTGATCGACTTGTCCATCAGCAGCAGCAGGCCGCTGACCAGGTTGGAGACGACCTTCTGCAGCCCGATCCCGACGCCGATGCCGAGCGCGCCGCCGAACACCGTCAGCGCCGTGAGGTCGATCCCGAGGCTGCCGATGGCGATCAGGAACGCAAGGACGACCAGGAAAATCCTGACGATCTTGGCGATCAGCACCTGAACCGACGGCGTCAGGCTTTCCGCCCGGCCGATGCGCCGTTCGAGCGCCCTGGAGAGCGCCGAGGTGATCCAGAGCAGGACGCCGAGCGCGATGACGCCTTTCGCCAGGGAAAGGAGCGAAATGCGGACCTTGCCGAAGGTCATGCCGACGCTGTCGAGCAGAACGACCGTGGCGTCGAACAGCCCGACGGCGACCAGCGCGGCCAGAATCCAGGCAATCCAGGCGACCGACCGGGCCAGCAGGTCGTTGCCGATAAATCCGGAGAGCAGGCGGATCAGTACCCATGCGCCGGCGAGGCTTGCCGCCAATTGCGTGAGGCCGTAGCCGAACAGCGCCGCCTGCGCTCCCGCCTCGACGGCAATCCACAGGAACGCGAGGAAGACGATCGGGGTGGACAGCGCCGCGAGGCGGCCGAAGAAGTCCTGGACCCCGACGTGCCGGGCCCGATGTTGCGTCGCCGCCTCGATGGTCCGCCGCAGCCGCGGGCCCAGCAGCAGGGCGAGCAGCAGCGCCAGCAGGATCAACGCGGCCTGAACCGCGTTGTCGACCGCCAGCACATGGGTATCGAACCAGGTTTCGAGGCTGGCCCGAAGGCCGGGTAGGTTCAGTCCCTGGATGAACTCGTTCATCGGATCGGTCCTGCCTGCTGAATCGGTTTCCGGGTCTACGGATGACGGTTCCGGCACTGCAACGCCCGGCACCGCAAGTATAGTCGGCACAGGACAGATTGCAGAAATTCTCTGCATCCGGCGACCGGTTTGCTAAGAAGGACGCCGCTTCGCCACCAGCGCTGCCTGTAGGGAAAGCCATGCTCGAACTCTATCACCACGGATCGTCGGTCTGCGCCGCCAAGGTGCGCCTCGCGCTGGCCGAGAAGGGGCTGGACTGGGACGGCCACTATCTCGACATCCTCAAGGGCGACCAGTTCGCGCCGGAATACCGCAAGCTCAACCCCAAGGCCGTGGTGCCGACCCTGGTGCATGACGGCGCGGTCATCGTCGAATCCACCGTGATCTGCGAATATCTCAACGAGGTGTTCCCGGACCCGCCGCTCATCCCGGCCGATCCCGTGCAGCGCGCGAAGATGCGCTGCTGGACCAAGGCGGTGGACGAGGAGGTGCACCGCGCCTGCGGCCCGCTCACCTTCATGGCCTCGCACCGCCACACGCTGATGCGCCTCGGCCCGGAGAAGCTGGAGGAATTCCTGCAAAGCACGCCGGCCGATTCGGTGACGTCGGACTGGAACGTCCGCAAGCGCGGCTATATCGAGCAGGGTTTCGACGCGCCCGACGCCAGCCGCATCGTACATCTCTACGACCGCTATCTCGCGAAGATGGAGGCCGATCTGGCGGACGGCCCGTGGCTGGCCGGCGACGCCTATACCCTCGCCGACGCCGGCATGACGCCCTATCTCGCCCGGCTCGACATGCTCCAGATGCAGGCGATGTGGACCGAAAGCCGGCCGCGGGTCGCCGACTGGTACGACCGCATCCGGGCCCGGCCGAGCTACGCCGAAGCGATCGACCGGTGGATCCCGGACCATCTGCGCAACGACCTGAACACCTTCGGCGCGCAGAGCTGGCCGTCGGTGCGGGACATACTTGCCGCCGCTTGACATGCCGGCCGAACCCGCCGGCGCCGCAATCCTGGCGATCGACCAGGGCACGACGAGCAGCCGGGCCATCGCCTTCGACCGCGCCGGCGGCATCGTCGCCACCGCGCAGCTGCCGCTGCCCCAGCATTTCCCGCGCGACGGTTGGGTCGAGCAGGACCCGGAGGACATCTGGCGCACCGTGCTCGACACGGCCCGGCAGGCGGCGGCCGAAGCGCAGGGCAAGGGCTTCGACATCGCCGCCGTCGGCATCGTCAACCAGCGCGAGACGACGGTCCTGTGGGAGCGCGGGACCGGCCGGGCGGTCCACAACGCCATCGTCTGGCAGGACCGGCGCGGCGCGGCGCGCTGCTGGAACCTGGTCGCCGACGGCGCGGCGCCCGCGATCCGCAAGACGACCGGGCTGGTGCCCGATTCCTACTTCTCCGCCACCAAGCTGGAATGGTTGCTCGGCCATGTCGACGGCGCCGGCGCGGCGGCGCGCAACGGGGACCTCGCCTTCGGCACGGTCGACAGCTTCCTGCTCTGGCGCCTGACCGGCGGCGCGGTCCACGCGACCGACGCGACCAACGCCTCGCGCACCATGCTGTTCGATATCGAGGCGCAGGCCTGGGACGACGCCCTGTGCCGGGAGTTCGGCGTGCCGGCCGCGGTGCTGCCCGAGGTGCGGGACAGCGCCGGCGGCTTCGGCATGGCCGACCCGGCGATATTCGGCGCGCCGGTCCCGATTACCGGCATCGCCGGCGACCAGCAGGCGGCGCTGGTCGGGCAGGGCTGCCTGACGCCGGGCATGGCCAAGAGCACCTACGGCACCGGCTGCTTCATCCTGATCAACGCTGGGCGGGAGCGGCCCGAATCCGGCGAAGGCATCCTGGCGACCGTCGCCTGGCGGCTCGGCGGCGACACCGTCTATGCCGTCGAGGGCGCCATCTTCAACGCCGGCACCGCGGTCCAGTGGCTGCGCGACGGACTGGGCGTCATCGCCGACAGCGCGGCGAGCGAAGCGCTGGCCGCCGTCCTGCCGGACAATGGCGGCGTCTACCTCGTGCCGGCCTTCACCGGCCTCGGCGCGCCCTGGTGGGACGCCGGCGCGCGCGGCGGCCTGTTCGGCCTGACGCGGGACACCGGCGCGGCCCATCTGGCGCGCGCGGCGCTCGAGGCGTGCGGCTACCAGACCGCCGACCTGCTCGAAGCGATGGCCGGGGACCCGCGGGAAGCGGGCGCGGGCCGGCTGCGCGTCGACGGCGGCATGGCGGCGAACGACTGGCTGATGCAGTTCATCGCCGACATCGCCAGCGCCCCGGTCGAGCGCCCGGCGGTGACCGAGACCACGGCCCTCGGCGCCGCCCTGCTCGCCGGCGTCGGCGCGGGGCTCTACGATTCGCTCGACGACGCGGTCGCCGCAACCTGGCGCCCCGACCGGATTTTCACACCGTCGATGCCGGCTGACCGCCGCAAGGCCCTGCTGGCCGGCTGGCGCGCCGCGGTGGACCGGGTGCGCAGCGGGTCGTAGAGCCGCCGAGATCATCACCGCGGCGCGCACCGGCCGGGACCCGGCGGCGGCCGGCGGTCGCGGTGGCAGGGGGCCGACCGTGGCCGAACTGGCGCAGCGGTTCCTGGAGGAGTATGTCCCCGCCCACTGCAAGCCGGGGACCCGGACGGTCTACCGCCGCGCCTTTGTGAACCATGTCATCCCGTGGCTCGGCGCCCGCCGGGTGGCGGACGTCGAGCGTGCCGACATCGTCGCCCTGCACCATGCCTTGCGGGCGACGCTCTACCAGGCCAACCGGACGGTCCAGATCTGTCGCGCCTCTTCACCCTCGCCGAGGTCTGGGGCCTGCGCCCGGACGGCTCCAACCCGTGCCGGCACGTCAGGCGGTTCCGCGAGGAGAAGTGCGAGCGCTTCCTGTCCGACGCGGAATACGCGCGCCTCGGCGCGGCCCTGAAGGCGGGCGAGGCGCAGGGGCTGGAGCCGCCCGAGGTCATTGCGGCGATCCGGCTGCTGATGCTGACCGGCTGCCGGCGCTCGGAGATCCTGACCCTGCACTGGGACCATGTCGACCTGGAGGCCGGGGATCTGCGCCTGCCGGATTCCAAAACCGGGGCCAAGACGGTGCATCTGGGCGACCCGGCGATCGCCGTGCTGCGCGCCATCCCGCGGCGCGACGGCGATCCCTTCGTCATCGCCGGGAGCGCGCCCGGCCGTCCGATGAAGGACCTGCACCATTACTGGCAGCGCATCCGCAGGCGGGCCGGCCTGGAAGGCGTGCGCATCCACGACCTGCGTCACCCCTATGCCAGCAGCGGCCTGCTGGTCGGCGAGGTCATTGGTGTGCATATCGAAAGCGACTGTATCGTCGACGGCCGTGTCGACTTCGCTCGCCTCGATCCCATCGGGCGGCTCGGCTACACGGACTATGTGCGCGTCGACAACACCTTCGAGATGATCCTGAAAGAAATTTATGTGCTGACGCGGCCCGACGCCGGACCACCCAAGACCTGAACCGCGCTCAATCCCGCTCTTTCCACCTCAGATCACGTCGGGCGCTACCCGCCGGATTCCAACTGCCCCTCCTGCCCATAGAATTGACGCAAGGCAGCCCGGTAGCGTTCCAGTGTCGGAATAAAGGCGTTTGCCGCGTTTGCGCCTGCCGCAGCCTGGGCATGCAGTTCGTCGACCGCTCCAGCTTCATCGAGCCCCAGAACGCGCCCGTTCCTTACGATTTCGCGCCCGCTGGACCATACGGACGAAATGTGGTCCCGCGTTGCCCGGCCGAGCAGAATGTCGACCTCCGAGGTTCTGGAACTGACGACATCGCCGCCCAACAAGTCCCAGTCGAAGAGTATTAGGTCGGCCGGCGCGCCCACCCCTATGGTGCCGTCGCGCTCGCTTCCGTCGATGGCGCGAAATCCGGAAGAGGTCGCTGCATTTAACACATCCGCGGCCGAGAGACCCGGATCGAGCGAATTTCCGCGGTGCAGGCGATAGAACAGCCGGAGCTCGCGGAGTGCGTCGTCGTCGTCGTCGATGGACAAGGAATCGACGCCAACCGCAAGCCGCACCCCGCGCCGGGCAAACTCGGCCGCCGGCGCAATGCCGGAACCGAGGCGCAGGTTCGAACTGCTGTTGACCGCGATCGTCACACCGCGTTCGGCCAGGAGATCGCATTCATCCGGCCGCAACCAGACGCAATGGGCCAGGGTAAGCCGGGGCGAAAGCAAGCCGAGATCGTCCAGATGCGCCGCGAAACCGCCGGGAAAGCGGTCATCGGCCCAGGCGCGCTGGCGGTGCGTTTCCTGACAATGCATATGCACGCGCCGGCCGGTGTCGGCAGACGCTTCTGCCACGCGGCAAAGCAGCTCGTCCGACGCCCATTCCAGTCCGAAGGGACCGAACTGGACATCGACCGACGCCGATTCGCATTGCCGCGCGATCTCGTCGACCATCGCGATTTGCGCGTCTGCAGACGGCAGCGGTCCGGCCCAGCGCGCGCGTAACTCTTCGCGATCTGCCTCGCCGAGAAGGGCAAGGATTTTTTCGTCATCGCAATAGGCAAGGCGATGGCGATCCACCATCGGAACGACGAAGGCCATGCGCAATCCGACGTCCTGCACCGCCCGGCAAACGGCCTGCGCTTCGTCCATTAGCCTGTCGAACCGTTGCGGCATATGGCAATGCACGGTCGCGGCAACCCCGGACCGCGCCATGCGGGAAAACGCCGTGGCGGCGAGCAAATACGGATCGACCGGCGGATGAAGGGCGGAGGCGGCCGCCAGCCAGATCTCCAGCGCATCGTCCAGCGCGCCGTATGCGAGACGGCTCAATCCCCGCCCGTGATCGTGGGCGTTTGCCAGTGCCGGCATGGCGAAGAGCGGCGGAGAACCTTCCGCCTGTCCTTCATGCATATCGGAAATCGTGCCATCCCGGATCTCGATCCAGCGGTTGTATGCAGCCCCAGCTCGGTCGGGCGTCACGAGCAGCCGGTGGGCGAATATCTGCGTTGTGTCCGATGGGGCGGTCATGGCCGAATGATCAGGTTGGGCAACCAGGTCGCCAGCGCGGGATAGACGACGACAAGAATCAGCACCAGCAATTCGAGAGCGATGAACGGCCCTGCGGCGACGTAGACCTGACGCAGGGTAATCTCCGGCGGCGCCACGCCTTTCATAACGAAAAGAAGCAGTCCGAACGGCGGCGTGGTCAGGCTGACTTCGAGCACAACCAGAAGCAGGACGCCATACCAGACCAGATCGAATCCGGCGTGCTGGGCCAGCGGCATGAAGAAAGGCAGGGTGATCAGCATCATCGACAGCTGATCGATGAACGCGCCGAGCGCGAGCAGGATCAGCAGCATCAGGATGAGCAGGGTAATCGGACTGAAATCAAGTTCGATGGTGATTTCCAGCAGGCCGTCGACGGTGCCCGAGAAGGCGAGAATCTGGGCGAAGGTAACCGACGCGCAGATGATGAACAGCGCCATGCCGGTCACCTTGGCCGCTTCGACGAGGGCCGTGCGAAGGGCATGCCGCGTCAGGCAGCGATAGGCGACCGCCGCAATGACCGCGCCGACCGCGCCCAGCGCGGCCGATTCCGTCGGCGTCGCCCAGCCTGCGAGGATGCTGCCGACGACCAGGACGAACAGCGTCATCAGCGGCACCACGTAGATCAGGAACGGTATAAACCGGTCGCCCGGCGCCAGGTCCTCCTGGACATAGGCCGGCGCCAGACCGGGGTTGAGGCGGCAACGCACGACGATATAGGCGAAGAAGAGCAGGGCGATGAGAAGGCCGGGCACGATGCCGGCGATCAGCAGTTCGGCGACCGGCATCTGCGCCAGGCTGGCCAGAAGCACCGCTAGCGCCGACGGCGGAATGAGCATCGCGATGCCGCCTGTCCCGAGGATCGGGCCCATCGCCATCGACGGGTGGTAGCCGCGGCGCTGCATTTCCGGGAGCAGGGAACTGCCGAGCATGGCGACATTGGCCATCGTCGAGCCGGAGAGGGTCGAGAATATCGTGCCGCCCGTGACCGCAACCAGCGACAGGCGCCCCGGCACCCGGGCGATCAGGCGATCGACCGCATCGATGGCGCGAAACGCCATGCCGGTGTGAAACATGATCTCGCCCATCAGGATAAACAGCGGGATCGGTGCGAGGGAAAAGGTCGTGACCGACCAGACGGCATTGCGCACCAGCTGCATGAGGCCCGCCTCGCCACCGAGGAAAACCACTGCGCCGACCAGATTGACCGCAAAAAAGGAAAAGGCGACCGGCAGACCGGTCGCCATGAAAAGGATCAGCATGCCGAGCAGCATGCCAAGCGCGAAATACCATTCCACCGGTCAGAGGCCGGTATCGACCGGCCGGGCGGCGGGCTCTTCGCCGGAGGCGGCGACCCACCGAAAGAGCCTGCAGACGAATTCGATTGCCATCAGCGCGCCGGATACCGGCACAAGGGCGAAGAGCCACCATTCGCGGATCGTCATGATCTTGAAGATTTTCGTGTCGGCCGCGTAGAGCTCGATGGTCGAGCGCAGCCCGTAGTAGAAAATCACGGCGCACACGATCAGGCCGGCGGAATTGGCGACCAGCGCCAGGATGCGGCGCCCGCGCGGCCCGACGATTTCGACCAGCAGATCGACGCTCACATGCGCCGAATGCTTCAGAACCCACGGCGCGGCGAGAAAGGTCACGGCGAGCAGGCTGTATTCGACGATCTCGATCATCCAGGGCAGCGACCCGAGGCCGGTCCCCCGGACGACGATTTCCGCGGTAATGCCGAGGACGACGAACGCCAGCAGGAGAGCCGCGATTATCCCCAGCGCCTCCAGCAGCGCGTCGTACACTTTCGAAAGCCGCACCATCGGCGGACAGGTCTCCGGCGTCAGCGGCCGGCGGCGATCACCGCCGGCTCGCTGCTCCAAGAATCTATTTCAGTTCCGTCAGCTTGCGGATCTTCGGCCCGTTGACCGGGTCCTTCTTCATCACGTCTGCCCAGCCTGCCCGTGTCGCCGTTTCGAGGAACTTCTTGCGCTCGGCGCCTTCGAGCACGATCGCCTTGACGCCGTCGCGCGCCTGCAGGGCCCGCTGGCTCTTGTTCGTTTCCTCGCGCTTGGTGCCGAACTCATTCTCCAGGCGGATCTGAACGTCGTTCAGCACTTTCTGCTGCGCCGGCGTCAGCTTCTTCCAGGTGTCGAGGTTGACCAGCACGCTGACCTCGGCTGTGAAGAAGCCGGGCTCGACCCGGTATTTGAGCACCTTCTGCCAGCCCCAGGCATGAATGCCCCACAACGGCCAGCCGAGCCCGTCGAACACGCCGCGTTCGAGGCCGGCATAAGCCTGGCTTGGCGGCGTGGTGATCATGACGCCGCCCAGCGCCTCGATGAACGACTGGTAAACCGAGGTGCCGCGGATCTTGAAGCCCTTCAGGCTTGCGCCCTGGATCGGTTTGGTCAGGTAGAAATGGAAATTCACCCCGTCGCCCCAACGCCCGAGATAGTGGACGTTCATCTTTTCGGCATGGAGCGGACGCAGCAGCGCGAAGGTCCCGTTGGTGCGCTGCTGCTGGACCGGCACAGTCGACATCTTCTGCGCGTCGGCGATCGGCAACAGCTTGTTGTAGAAGGTGCCGGACAAATGAACGAGATCGAGCACACCGGACTTCACGGCGTTGCCCATCTGGAACGGGTTCATCGCCTTGAAGCCCGCGGCCACCATCTTGACCTGCAATCCATGGGCCGCGCCGGCCTCGTTGGCGCGCTTTATCCATGTCCGGATATGCGGATACCAGATGCGGTCCACCGACGGCAGAAAGGTACCCGCTTTCAGTGTGACGGTGTCGGCGGCGGCGGCCGTACCCGCCAGTTGCGCGCCAAGTATGACGGCGCCGGCAATACCAATTCCCGATTTTGCGAACATCGATTTCTCCCCTTTGTGACGCGCCCAGACGGCGCCATGCCGTCCAGCCCGTCCCGCAAGGGCTTCACGCTTCGGCCGGCAGCGGACCCTCCGCCAAATCTGAACCGGGGGCTTCGGCCTGATCCCTGGCGGCTGGACGCAGCGAGGGTCTGTTCGTAGTGTAGGGTATATCCGGTGAAGCGTCGACCGGCGTTGCCGTTGTGGACGCGGCCGGCTCACGGGGTGCAGGAAAATCCGTGCGCCCGCGGATCGGGATGGACCGAAGCGACATGCTAACCTATCGCCTGGCCACGGTGGAACACCGGGGCCGAATCTTTCCCGTTGTCGAGGTCGGGGGAGTCCTCATCGACTTCGGCACCGGTTACGAGGCCTACAAGCGGGACACCGGCACGCGCGATTTTTTCAAGGCGAAGCACGGCTACACCATGCTCGACATTCTCGAGGAGTGGGAGCTGTTCGACGCCGCTCTGGAAGGCTTCGCAGAGCACGCCGCATCGCAGGTCAAGGGAGCCTTGCCGGATTATGCCTACCGGCCGGACGAAGTGACCTTCCTGCCGCCCGTCCTGTACCCGAACAAGATCCTGAACGCGGGCTCCAACTACTACGACCACGCGCTGGAAATGGGCGCGGCGGCCCCGGACCGGGACAGGCACGAGCCCTATTTCTTCTATAAGGGCTCAAGGCACAACGCGGTCGGCCATGGCGGGACGGTCTATCTGACGCCGCGCGCGGACTACATCGACTGGGAAGCGGAACTCGCGGTCGTCATCGGCCGCACGGCCAAGAATGTGCCGGCCGAAAAGGCAATGGACTATGTCGCCGGATTCACCTGCTACAACGACATCTCGGCGCGCGACCGCATGATCCGCCACGGCGAGACGTTCGACTACGACTGGTTCGCCAACAAGGGCAACGACAGTTTCGCCCCGATGGGGCCGTTCATCGTGCCGACGAGGTTCGTCGGGGACCTTTCGGACATCCGCATCAGGTGCTTTCACAACGGCGACAAGGTCCAGGATTTCAGCACCGACAATATCGTTTTTCCGATCCCGGAACTGATCGCCAACGCGTCCGCGATTACGACCCTGTCGCCCGGCGACGTCATCGCGACGGGAACCGGCGCCGGCGCCGGAATGGCCCACGGCGTCACGGTCGAGCACGGCGAGATCCACAAGGTTTTCGAGCATATGTACGCGGGCAGGAGCCGCCTGCTGGCGCCGGGCGACACCATTGCCGTCGACATCGAGGGGGTCGGCCGCCTGGAGAACAGCGTCGCCGCCTATCCGAACGACCCGAACCGCAGCTGAGCGGAACGGTCATGCCAGATCGGATCGACCGGCGCCTGCGCGAACTCGGGATCGTTCTGCCGGCCCCGGCGCCGGCATTCGCGAGCTACCTTCCCTGGAGAATTTCCGGCAATGCGGTTTACATCTCCGGGCAGGGCCCGCTGGTCGACGGCAGGATCGAGGAGAAATTCTGCGGTCGGGTCGGCAGCGAACTTACCGTGGAAGAAGGCCAGGCAGCGGCACGGTTGACGGCGCTCAACGTGCTCGCCCAGCTGAAAGACGCGTGCGGCGGCGATCTGGATCGCGTCGCCGGCTGCATTCAGTTGATGGGCTTCGTGAATTGCGATCCGGGATTCACGCAAACACCGACGGTGATCAACGGCGGTTCGGACGTGATCGTCGCGGTGTTCGGCGAGAACGGCCGCCATGCACGATACGCCATCGGCTCGCACGCGCTTCCCGCCAACATCTCCGTTGAGATTGCCGCGATCTTCGAGATCGGCTGAAACGTTGCGGCAGCGACGGCGGCGGTTCGCGCCGGGATAAAGAAGTCCGGCTTACGCCGGCGCCGATCGATGCTAAAAGCGGTTTCATGAACGCAGACGCCACAGAAAAGCGCTTTATCGTAGCGACCGATGTCGGCGGGACTTGCACCGACACCGTCGTCGTCGCCCCCGGAGAGGCCTTCATCATGGGCAAGGCCCTGTCGACGCCGCCCGACTTCGCCGGCGGCGTGCTCGATTCGATCGCCGTTGCAGCGCGGCAGATGGATCTAAGCATCGAGGACCTGTTCGCCCGGACCTACCTGTTCATGCACGGCTCGACCGTGGTCGACAACACGCTGCTGACCCGCAGCGGCACGCCGACCGGGCTGATTACGACCGGCGGTTTCGAGGATACGGTCTTCGTCACCCGCGGCGCCTACGGGCGTTGGGCCGGCCAGCCGGAGGACTGGATCAAGCATCCGGTGGCGAGCGACCGGCCGGCACCGCTGATTTCCGAAGACGCGGTATGCGGCGTGCCGGAACGGGTCGACTACAAGGGCGAGGTCCTGCTGCCGCTCGACGAGGCCGAGACCGAACGAGCGGTGCGCTACCTGGTCGGCGACCGGCAGGTCGAAGCGATCGCCATCGCCTTCCTCTGGTCCTTCTACAATGCCGATAACGAACGCAGGGCGCGCGATATCGTGCAGCGGGTCGCGCCGGAGGCCTATGTTACCTTGTCGAGCGATATCGCGCCGGTGCCGGGCGAATACGAACGCACCTCGACGGCGGTTATCAACGCCTACGCCGGTCGCCTCGCCAGCGGCTACCTGAACGACCTGAAGGCCCAGCTCGCCGGCCGCGGATATGTCGGGCCGGTCATGGTCATGCAGGGCTATGGCGGGCTCCTGCCGTCCCAGGAAGCGGCGGACCGCGCCGTCGGCATGATCGAATGCGGCCCGGCCGCCGGCGTGATCGGCGCTAAGGCGCTCGGCGACCTGATGAGCGATGCCGACGTGATCGCTGCCGACATGGGCGGCACGACCTTCAAGGTCGGCGTCATCCAGAACGGCGAAATCGAATACGCCCGCGAGCCGCTGGTCGACCGCTATCACTATGTCGCCCCGAAGATCGAAGTGGTGTCGATCGGAGCCGGCGGCGGCAGCATCGTCTCGCTCGATCCGCGCACGAACGTGCCGCGCGTCGGTCCGCAGAGCGCCGGCGCCGACCCGGGACCGGTCTGCTACGGCCGCGGCGGCACGGATGTGACGCTCACCGACGTGTTCACCCTGATCGGTTATATGGACCCCGACATCTTCCTCGGCGGTGCCATGACGCTGGACATCGAAGCGGCGCGCGAGGCCTTCAAGGCGCAGATCGCCAACCGGCTCAGCATGCCGGTGGAAGAGGCCGCCTTCGGCATCTTCCGGATCGCCTCGGCGCAGGTGACCGACCTGATTCACGAGATCACCGTGGAGCGCGGCCTCGACCCACGGGATTATGTCCTGCACGCCTTCGGCGGTTCCTGCCCGATTCTCGCCTCGAGCTTCGCCGCCGAACTGAATGTGAAACGAATCGTCGTGCCCTATACGGCGTCGGTAAACTGCGCCCTGGGCCTGGTCTCCGCCGATATCGTGCACGAATATTCTGTAACGACCACGCTGTCCGGAGACGCCGATCCGGCGCAGATCAATGCGCTTTATGCGCCGATGATCGAAAAGGCGCGGGCGCAGCTCGCCGCAGAGGGCTTCGCCGAGGCCGATACCGCGCTCGATTGGTCGATCGACCTGCGCTACGCGCGCCAGGTGCATGAGGTGACGACGCCGGTCTACGGACGTACGCCGATGGATGCGGCGGCGCTCAAGCGGCTGATCGACGATTTCGAGGCGCTGTACGAGCGCAAATACGGCAAGGGCTCGGCCTATCGAGAGGCCGGGATCGAGATGACGCTGTTCCGGCTCAGCGCCAGCGGCCGGCTACAGCGACCGGAGATCGAATCCCTGCCGCTCGAAGGGCCGGACGCCGGCCGTGCCCGGATCGGTCGGCGCGACGTTTTCGTCGAGGCCCGCAGCGGTATGGCGCCGGCGGATATCTACGACTTTACCCGCATCCGGCCCGGCAACGAAATCGCCGGACCGGCCGTCATTCACACGCCGATCACGACCGTAGTCGTGCAGGACGGCCAGCGCGCCCGCATGGACGAACTGCGTAACATCGTCATCGACTTCCGCTGAGGTGGGGCCATGGACCCAATCACCTTTTCCATCATCCGGCACCGGCTGTTCCGCATCGTCGACGAGGCGGTGATCACGCTCAAGCACGTTTCCGGCAGCGCGATCACCAACGAGGGCCACGACCTGATGGTCTCGCTCTACCGCGCCGACGGCTCGCTGCTCATGGGCGGAGTAGGCTTCCTGCATCATCTGACCAGCGCGGCCGAGGCCTGCAAGGCGATCATCCGGCGCTTCGAGGGCGATATCAACGAAGGCGATATCTTCCTGTTGAACGATCCTTACACGGCGGCGCTGCACACCTCCGACATCTACCTGGTCTCGCCGATCCATCACGAGGGGGAACTGGTCGCCTGGAGCGCCTGCTTCGTGCATGTCTACGATATCGGCGCCATGAACCCCGGCGGATTCGCGCCGGATGCGCAAGACATCTACACTGAGGGTTTCAGCTCGCCCGGCATCCGCTTGGTCGAGAAGGGTGCACTGCGGCAGGACGTGATGGACACGCTGCTCAACATGGTGCGCTCGCCCGAAATGGTGTCGCTCGACATGCGCTCCATGATCGCCTGCAACAATGTCGCCCGCGACCGCATGCTCAGCCTGATCGGCAAATACGGCTACGACACGGTCGACGCCGCCTGCCAGCAGCTGATCGACCAGTCGGAGGACCTGCTGCGCCAGCGGCTGTCGGAACTGCCGGACGGCCAGTGGCAGTCGCGCCAGTATCTCGAGGTCCTCGACGAGGTCTACGAGGTCTTCCTCACCATGACCAAGAAGGGCGACGAACTGGTCTTCGACTTCACCGGCTCGTCGCCCCAGGCGGCCTATTCGGTGAACTGCACCAAATGGGCTTCGCTGGGCGGCCTGTTCGCGCCGTTGTTCCCGCTGCTGTGCTACGACATCACCTGGAACGAGGGGGTGATCCGGCCGATCGAGATGATCGCGCCGGAAGGCAGCATCGTGAATTGCACCCGGCCGGCGCCGGTCTCGGTCGCCACAGTCGGCGCGATCCAGTCGGTCAACAACGCCGCCTGTTCGACCATCGGCAAGATGCTGGAAGCCAGCGGCAAGTATCGCGAGGAGGCGACCGCAGTTTGGCACGCCAACCATTTCGCCATCTTCAAGTTCGGCCGCAACCAGCATGGCGGCGAGGCCATCGGCATCTTCACCGAGACTTTCGCCGGCTCCGGAGGGGCGCGCACCTTCGCCGACGGCATCGATGTCGGCGGAGAAATTCCGAACCCGATCTCACGCATGGCCAATGTCGAAACGGTCGAGGCCGGCTTCCCGATCCGCTACCTGTTTCGCCGGCGCATGACCGATTCGGGCGGCCCCGGCAGGTACCGGGGCGGTGCGGGCATGGAATTCGCCGTGGTGCCGCACGATTCGCCGGATGGCGGCATCCACTACGTCATCTCCGGCAAGGGCGCGGATTTCCCGATGAGCGACGGCCTGGCCGGCGGCTATCCGGGCGCGCCCAACCGCTATGTCTGGGTCCGCAACAACGATGCGGAACAGGACAAGAAGAATGTCGATCCCCGCTTCGTCCAGTCTCTCGACGACATGCCGGGCGAGCAGGAATCCGTCACTTGGGGCGTGTTCCCGCTGATGGGCGAGGATGCGCTGTATGTGGGCTGGAACGGCGGTGGGGGGTTCGGCGATCCTCTGGAGCGCGATCCCGAAGCGGTCCTAGAGGACTGCCGGACCGGCGTGGTCAGTGTGCAATCGGCTCGCGCGGTCTATGGCGTGGTGCTGAACGACGGCAACGCGGCCGTCGATGCGGCGGCCACAGAAGCCCTGCGCCAATCCATGTATGCCGAACGGCTGTATCCGGAAGCGGCCGAATGAGCGGCCGGGGCGGCGACCCAGCGGCCGGAATGCTGGAGTTGCGCGGCGCGAACCTGCATTGCGGGCGCTGCGGGCACGATCTCGGCCCGGCGGCGTCCGGCTGGAAGAAGCGGGCGCTGATGCGCGAACGGCCGATGGAGGGCGCCGGCGGCGCGCCCTACCGCAGCGGGTCGCATGTCCTGCTGCGCACGTTTGTGTGCCCCGGATGCGGCCGGCAGCTGGCGGCCGAGACCGCGATGAAGGACGCGCCGCCGCTCGACGACAGGCTGCACACGGGCCGGGCTGGCGGCGACCCTTGACCGACGACACGACCGTCCGGGACGGCCGGCACCGCTGAACGACGAGGAACGCACATGCACGGCATCGGTATCAGGCAGGAGATCGTCGACCGGGTACTCGCGCGGCGTGGCCGCTTCCACTTGTTCGACAGCCTGGAGCCGGCGGAGACCGCCCTGGTCGTGATCGACATGCAGGCAACCTTCGTCGAGCCGGGATCGCCCGCCGAGGTGCCGGCCTCGCGCGGCATCGTGGCGCCGATCAACGCGCTGACCCGGGAGTTGCGCAAGCTCGGCGTCACCGTGATCTGGGTCAACCACGCCAACGCCCACAACAGCCGCGCCAGCGACTGGAACATGTTCTTCGACAATTTCGTCGCCTCAGACGTGCGCCAGCGCACCATAGAGAGCCTGGCGCCCGACGGCGAAGGCCAGCGGGTGTGGCGCGAACTCGAAGTCGGTGCCGACGACCTGAAGGTGGTCAAGAACCGCTACAGCGCGCTCATCCCCGGCTCGTCGCCGCTGGAGCGGGTGCTGCGCAGCCACGGTATCCGCAACCTGCTGATCGCCGGCACCAAGACCAATGTGTGCTGCGAGGCGACCGGTCGCGACGCCATGATGATGGACTACCGCACGGTCATGGTGTCGGACTGTCTGGCAGCGCTCTCCGACGACGAACACAGGGCGTCGCTGGAAACCTTCATCCAGCAGTTTGGCGACGTGATGGCTTCCGCCGAAGTGCTTGCCGTCTTGAGCAACAAGGGCAACGCCTGAGCGGCGCTATCTTTCCGCCGCAGCGGCGAGGGCGTCGAGCACGCGCTCCGGCGTCATCGGGATCGTTCGCAGGCGCAGGCCGGTGGCGTGGGCGACGGCGTTGGCGATGGCGGGCGCAGCGCCGACCAGGGGCGGCTCGCCGATCCCCTTGGCGCCGAACGGGCCGGACGGTTCCGGCTCTTCGACGATGATGGGATGAATGTCGAGCGGCAGATCGAGCGCGCCGAAGACCTTGTAGTCCATCATGCTGGGATTGACCGGCTGGCCGTCCTCCCAAAGCATCTCCTCAAGCAGGGCATAGCCCGCGCCCTGGACGAAGCCGCCCAGGATCTGGCCCTCGACCGACGTCGGATTGATCGCGCGGCCGACGTCGTGGGCCGCCCAGGCGCGCAGGATTTCCACCTTTCCGGTCACGGTATCGACTTCGACCTCGACGACATGGGCGCCGAACACATAGGTGCCGACGCGCTCGAATGGATAGTTCCGGATGACCGCTTCCTTGTAGTCGAACGCCTCGCCGTCATAGACCAGCGCCCCGCTGCCGATGATCGGGCCGCCGGTCCGGTAGTGCGCGCGCAGCGAGATTTCTCCGAAACTCAATTCCCGCTCCGGCACCCCGACGATCCCCGCCCGGCCGCCCGGCCGGATCTCGATGTCGCCGGGCGCGCATTCGAAGGTTTCGGCGGCATGGCGCGCGATCTGCTGGCGCACCGCATCGGCGGCCTGCATCACGGCGCGGCCGACCATGTAGGTCACCCGGCTGCCGCCGGTGCTCCAGTTGTAGGGTGCCGCGCCGCTGTCGGCCGGCGCCGAATCGACCCGATCGACATCGATATCGAGTGCGCCGGCGCAGATCTGCGCCAGCGCCGCTTCCGCGCCCTGGCCGAGATCGACGGCGCTGTGGGCGAGCGCGGCGGTACCGTCTTCGAGCAGGCGCACCGTCGCTGACGTCCCGAGCAGGCCGCAGATATGCGCAAAGGCGGAGACGCCGACGCCGCGGCGCTTCCCGCCCGCGCCGATGCCGCCGTCCCGGCGCTTCCCGGCCCAGCCGGAGGTGTCGCGCGCTTCGGTCAGGCATGCTCTCAGGCCGCAGGATGTGATCGTCTGACCGCCGATCCAGCGCCCTCCGGCCTCCACGGCATTTTTCAGCCGCAACTCGACCGGATCGAGGCCCAGCCGGTCCGCCAGCTCGTCGATCTGCGCTTCGGTGGCGAAGGTCACCTGCGGGTTGCCGTAGCCGCGGAAGCCGGCGGCGCGCAGCCGGTTGGTGTAGACGGCGCGCCCGCGCAGCCGGCAATGCGGGATGGCGTAGGGGCCGCGCGCCATCAGCAGGCCGAAGCCGAGCACGGCAGGGCTGTCCTCGGCATAGGCGCCGCCGTCGTAGACGATGTCGAGATCGCGGGCGATCAGGGTGCCGTCGGCCTTCGCGCCGGTCCTGACTCGGACGACCGCCGGATGACGCCGGCGCATCGCCATGAAGTCCTCCTCTCTGGTCAGTGTCAGCTTGACCGGCCGGCCGGTCACCCGTGCGAGGTGGGCGACCAGCGGCTGGACCGTGACGCCGGACTTGCCGCCGAACGCGCCGCCGACCGCCGGCGTGACGACGCGGATCTTCGACATCGGCAGGTCCAGGGCCCGCGACAGGGTCGCCTGCACCTTGTTGACCGACTGGTTGGCGGACCGGACGGTCAGCTTGCCGGCGCGGTCGAACTCGGCAATCGCGGAGACCGGCTCCAGATAGACGTGCGATTGGGACGGCACCTGGTAGACGCCCTCGACGATGACATCGCAATCGGCCCAGGCCGCCTCGACGTCGCCTTCGCTGAACTCCTGGCGCGCGATCTCGTTGACGCGCTCGAAGCCGAGGTCCGGGCGTTTCTCGTAGCTCCCGAACTCCCGGTGGACCGGAACCGCGCCGTCTTCCAGCGCCGCCTCGATGCTCAGCACCGGCGTCAGCTCTTCGTAGTCCACCTCGATCAGCGCCGCCGCCGCGCGGGCCGTGGCAAGGTCGGCGGCGGCGACCGCGGCGACCGGCTCGCCGACATAGCGCACGACGCCGGCGGCGAGCGGGGTCTCGTCGTAGACGAACAGGCCCCAGCGGCGGTCCGGCAGATCCGCCCCGGTCAGCACCGCCCTGACGCCGGGCAGCGCCCGCGCGGCGGCCGTATCGATGCCGAGGATTCGCGCGCTCGGCCAGGGGCTGCCGAGGATCGCGGCGTGCAGCATCCCCGGCCGCGAAAGATCGTCCGTATAGCGGGCCGCGCCAGCCAGCTTGTCGGCGGCGTCGCGGCGCGGCAGCCGCGCGCCGATCGCTTCGGGAAGTCCTTTCATTGCCCGGGCATTCCGGGTTCGCTCCCGACGGCACGCCGGCCGGCCTTCACGGCAGCCTCGACGATGCTGACATAGCCGGTACAGCGGCAGATGTTGCCACCGAGCCAATGGCGCACCGCCCCGGCGTCGGGCGGCCCGGCGGCGCCCCGGAACAGGTCCGTCAGGGCGACGATGATACCGGGCGTGCAGTAGCCGCACTGGACGGCACCGGCCCCGGCCATCTCCTCGCGCAGGAGCGCGGCGTGCGGGTCGCCGTCCAGCCCTTCGATCGTGACGATCTCCCGCCCGGCGCAGTCGGCGGCCAGCATCAGGCAGCTTCGCGCCGCCTTGCCGTCGACCAGGACGGTGCAGGCGCCGCACACGCCGGTGTTGCAGCCGCGCTTGCTGCCGGTCAGCTCCGCCCGGCTGCGCAGGATGTCGAGCAGCGTCTCGCCCGGCCCGGCAAGCGGGCTCAGGGCTTCGCCATTGACCGCGAGGACGACCGCGACCGCTGCGGTCATGCCGGGGCCTCCGACCGGGCTCTGGCTGCCTCGACCGCGCGCGCGACCAGGCCGGGAATGATGCGGCGGCGATAGTCGGCGGAGCCGCGCATGTCGGCGAGCGGCTCGGCGGAGTCCTGCAACAGGGCGCCGGCCCTCGCGACGGCGTCGCTGTCGAGCTGCGTATCCGCCAGCGCCGCATCCGCCGCATCGAGGCGCAATGGCTGCGCGGCGCAACTGCCCAGCACGACCCGCGCGGCCCGGCAGATCCCGTCCTCCAGCGTCAGGGCGACCGCGACCGATACGGTGGCATAGTCGCCGTCCACCCGGGCGAATTTATGGTAGGCGCCGACGGAACCGGGCGGCGGCGGGGGCAGGCGGATTTCCGTCAGGATTTCATCCTCCGCGAGCGCCGTCGTCAGATAGTCGAGAAAAAAGTCTTCGGCGCGAATGCTTCTCGCACCGTCCGGCCCGATGGCGGTGAGCCGGGCGTCGGCGGCGACGAAGGCGGGCGGCAGGTCGGCTGCAGGATCGGCGTGGCACAACGCGCCGCCGACGGTGCCGAAATTGCGGATCGCCGGGTGGGCGACCTGTTGCGCGGCCTCGCTGAGCACCGCCAGCGCACCGGGCAGATCGGTCGAGGCGAGCGCCGCCTGGGTGACGGCCGCGCCCATCGCCACGCTGCCGTCGGCGTGCCGAGTCAGGCGATCGAGGCCCTCCACCTTGCGGAGCGAAACCAGGGCGGGCGGATCGAGCAGCCCGAGGTTCAACATCGCCACCAGGGACTGGCCGCCGGCGATGCAGCGCGCCTCGTCATGGGCGGCGAGGAGGGCAACGGCTTCGTCGATCGTGGTCGGGTGGAAAAGCTGCATGCGGGCCCGATTTTGCCGCGCCCGGCGGCGCGTTTGCCCGGCCATGCTATCAGCAGCGGGTTTCTGACAGAAGGATATTGAGATACAATTTGAAACGGACCAGCTTGAAACGGATCAGCGAGGAAACGGCAGGATGAGCGGCGTTCCGGCATCCCGGATTCCCATTGTCGACCTGCACGACTACCTGGCCGGCATCGAGGCGGGCCGGGCCGCGGCGGCGGCGGACATCTGCGCTGCGCTCGAGGGGATCGGCTTCTTCGGCATCGCGAACCACGGCGTTGCGAAGCACGTCGTCCGGGACGCCTTCGCCGCATCGCAGCGCTTTTTCGGCCAGCCGATGGCCGACAAGCTGACGGTCCGGATCAACATGGGCCACCGCGGCTATATGCCGATGGCGGATCAGCACCGGGCGGACGCGGCGAAACCGAACCTCAGCGAATCCTTCCTGATCGGTCCGGAGCTGGCGGAGGACGATCCGGCGGTCGTGGAAGGGCGGCCGTTGCACGGGGTCAACCCGTGGCCGGACGGGCTCGACGGGTTCCGGAACGCTCTCGCCGGCTATCGCGACGCCATGTCGACCCTCGGCCTGCGGCTGTTGCCGCTGTTCGAGACCGCGCTCGATCTGCCCGAAGGGTTCTTTGCCGTGCGCTACCGCAATCCGATGGGATTCGTTCGGTCCCTGCACTATCCGCCGGCGCCGGACAACGCCGACCCGGAGCAGTATGGCGCCGCGCCGCACAGCGACTTCGGCTTCATCACCATCCTGGCACAGGACGATGTCGGCGGCCTGCAGGTCAGGACCCGCGACGGCGACTGGATCGACGCGCCCAACCTGCCCGGCGTGTTCCTGGTCAATATCGGCGACATGCTGATGCGCTGGACCAACGACCGTTTCCGCTCGACGGTGCACCGGGTGGTCAACGCGCCGGGCCGGGACCGCTATTCCCTGCCCTTCTTCTTCGACCCGGATTTCGAAACCGAGGTCGCCTGCCTGGAAAGCTGCACCGGCCCCGGCAACCCGCCGCGCTACGATCCGGTCGTGTGGGGCGACTACCTTACCGCCAGCTTCAACGCCAACCACGCCTACCGCAAGGACGCCGGCCGACCGTCCTGAAGCCCGCCCGGCCTCAAAGCAGCGACGGGACGAACAGCGAAAGCGGCGGCACCAGCACGATCAGGGTGAGGCGCAGGATGTCGGCGCACCAGAAGGGCGTGACGCCGGCGAAGATGGTGCCGGTGCTGACGTCCGGCAGCACCCCGCGCAGGACGTAGACATTCAGGCCGACCGGCGGCGTGATCAGGCTGATCTCGGTCACCACCACCACGACGATGCCGAACCAGATCAGCACTTCCACTTTGGTCATGCCGAGACCGCCGGCGAGCGCCACGATCAGCGGTACGAAGACCGGGACGGTGAGGAGCAGCATCGACAGGCTCTCGAACACGCAGCCGAGCAGGATGTAGATCACCATGATGCCGAAGATCACAAAGATCGGCTGGATCGCCAGCGAACGCACGAACTCCGCGAGCTGGTTCGGCATGCCGGTTTCGTTGATGAAGTTGGCGAAGATCAGCGCGCCGATCAGCACCACGAACAGCATCGACGTGGTGACGCCGGTCTCCGCCAGCACCCGGAACAGCATCCGGCGGTCGAGCACCCGCTTGAACAGGGTGAACAGCAGCGCTCCGAACGCGCCGACGCCGGCCGCCTCGGTCGGCGTGAAGGCGCCGACATAGATACCGCCGATCACGACGACGAACAGCACCACCACGCCCCAGACGTCGCGCAGGGCGCGCCAGCGCTCGGGCCAGGCCGTCCGCTCGCCGGGCGGACCGAGCTCCGGTTTCAGCCGGATCATGAACTGCACCGCGCCGACATAAAAAAGAATCCCGACGATGCCGGGGAGGATGCCGGCGGCGAACAGTTTGCTGACATCGGACTGGGTGATCAGGCCGTAGATGACGAGGACCACGCTGGGCGGGATCAGGATGCCCAGCGTGCCGCCGGCGGCGATCGAGCCGGTCGCGATGCTGTCGGCATAGCCGAACCGGCGCATCGACGGCATCGCCACCTTGGCCATGGTCGCCGCCGTGGCGAGCGACGAGCCGCAGATCGCGCTGAAGCCGCCGCAGGCGACGATGGTCGCCATCGCGAGGCCGCCGCGGCGATGGCCGAGAAAGGCGTTGGAGGCGGTGTAGAGCTGTTCCGAAAGTCCGGCCCGGCTGACGAAATTGCCCATCAGGATGAACAGCGGCACGACTGAGAGGGCATAGGATTCCGCCGTGTCGCGCGCGATCTGTGCGATCAGTGAAAAGGCGGGCGGCCAGTCGATCAGGATCGCGTAGCCGACCGCGCCGACCAGCGCCATGGCGAAGGCGATCGGCAGGCGCAGGAAAACCAGGACCAGGAGGACGGCAAAGCCCAGGGCGGCGGCGAGCATGGCTGGCGTTGCCGGCTGCGCGCTAGATCAGCCCCGGCGCCGGCTCGGTATGGCCGCGTAGATAGCGCCCGATATTCGCCAGGAAGATCAGCGCACCGACCCCGGCCAGCACCGCCATGTAATAGATGAGGGGCGCCTGGGGCAGCCGCAGATATTCCGTGACGTCGCCGTAGTCGGCGATCTTGACGGCATAGAGCCAGAGCCGCCACGCGAGGACGGCGAGGATGGCGGCGCAGACCAGGTTGATCGCGATCTGGCGCGGCCGCACCAGGGCTTCCGGCGTCAACGGATCGAGCAGGTCGATGGTGACGTGGCTTTCCTGCCGGCACACCGAGGGCAGCCCGGCGTAGATCAGCGCCGCCATCAGCACCTCGGTGATCTCGGAGCCGCCGGGCAGGGGCGCGTTGAGCAGTTCGCGGCCGATCACGTCGACCACGCTGACCAGCATGATGAAGAACAGGAACAGCCCCGCCAGCCCGCCGGACACCCGGTGAATTCCCTGGGTGAAGCGGGCTGGCGGAAGCTCTGTCGCCGAATCGGACGAAGCGTTCGGCATGACGGCAGGGCGCTTGCGCGCGTCCTGCCTACATGCCCTTCTTGACCTTCTGGACCTCGGCGCGCAGCGCCTTCAGCACATCCGCGGCGTCCTTGGCGCCCTCGGCTACGGCCCGCTTGATCCACCAGTCGTCGAGCCCGGCCAGCTTGGCCTTGACGGCCTTTGCGGTCGCCGCGTCGAAGACGCCGACCTTGTTGCCCGCGGCCGTCAGCTTCTCGACGGCGAGGCTGTCGGCGCCGTCCCAGGTCCGGCCCATGATGCCGGACATGTGCTCGCCGCCGACCTTCTTCAGCGCGGCTTTGTCGGCCGCGTTCAGGCTGTCGTATTTGCGCTGGTTCATCACCACGGCGAAGCTGGCCGAATAGAGGCCGCCCGGCAGCGCGTAGTGATGCTTGACCACGCCGCCCAGCTTGAAGCTGTAGATCGTCTCGATCGAGAAGAAGATGCCGTCGGCAACGCCCTGCTGGAGGATCTCCTGCGCCTTGGTCACCGGGGCGGAGACGCTGACGATGCCGAGCCGCTTGGCGATCTGGCTCTGGACCCCGCCGCCGGTGCGCACCTTCATGCCCTTGACCTGGCCGATATTGGCGATCGGGCCGCGGGAGTGGACCAGGCCGGGGCCGTGGGTGAACAGGGCCACCAGCTGCACGCCCTTGTGCTCGTCGCGCTTGCCGAAGCGGCCGGTGTAGGTGCGCCAGAAGGCGCGGGACATCTGCTCGGCATTGCCGTCCGCGCCCGGCAGTTCGATCATCTGGGTCAGCACGAAGCGGCCGGTGGTGTAACCGTGGGTGATCCAGGCCATGTCGGCGATGCCGTCGCGCACCCGGTCGTAGAGGACGCGCGGGTTGATCGGCGGATAGGTCATCCGGACCTTGACCTTGCCGGCGCTGGCTTTCGTCAGGTCCTTGATCCATGTCGGCCAGCCGTTGGTATTCATGGCGTGGCGCGGACCGGCATAGGTTTCCAGCCGGATCGTGGTGTCCGCCTGGGCCACGCCGGCGGCTGTGAATGCGACAGCAGCCGCGACGGCGAATATCGTGCGATACATGAGTAGACTCTCCTCCCTGGATTTTGAAACCGGTCTCCGATCGCCCGCTAGGGCTGTATTCCCGAATGCTCCCCATGCTATTTCAAAAGACGAGGCCGCGAAAGACGTTCGGACGCAGCATTCGGAGCGGACACAGGAAGGCGGGAGCGTGGACTATCGGGATCTGACTGTCGAACGGCGCACGCTGGAACGCGGTGGCTCAGTGGGTCGGATTGTCATCGACCGGCCGAACCAGCTGAACGCTCTGCGCATGACCGTGACCGACCGCGAACTGATCTGCGCGCTCGACTCGTTCGAGGCGGAAGACGATATGCGCGCGGTTATTCTGACCGGCGCGGGCGATCGCGCTTTCTGTACCGGCTGGGATCTATCGCTAATCGAGGACAGTTCGATCCCGGCGCTCGAAGGCCTGATTCGTGCCAACACGGAGTTGTTCCTCAAAATTTGGCACCTGCGCCAGCCGGTGATCGCAGCGGTCAACGGGCACGCGGTCGGAACCGGGGCGGCGATCGCCTTGGCTGCGGACCTGACCGTCGTTTCGGAGACGGCGCGGCTGGCCGAGCCGGAAATCCGCCACGGCGCCCTGTCCCCGTTCCTGATCCTGCCGTTCCTGACCCATGCCAAGGCGGCGCACTCATTTTACTACACCGGCGACGCGCTGGACGCGCAGGCGATGCACCGCCTGGGACTGGCCAACGCGGTCGTACCACCCGAAGCACTGGCCGACGAAGCAATGCGCGTTGCGGCGCGCCTGGCGCTGGTGCCGCCTTGGGCTCTGCAGATGAAAAAACGCAGCCTGCGGGCTGCCTACGAGGCAATGGGCTTCGGCACGGCGATCCGGCATCACGCCTTGGCGGACACGCTGGTGATCGGCGGCGACTTTCCGGAACAGCGGGCGCTGCTCGACATCCTGGAAAAACAGGGAATGCGCGCTTTCCTGCAGGCGCGGGACGGGCCGTTTCGCGACATGGCGCCGCCCGACTCCGAATCCGGGAGGTCGTGACCTGCAAACGATGGCCGGCCCCGGAGGTGCAGGAGAGTCCGTGCCCACCGTGGGCGCCCTGCTCGAGCGCCGCGCCCTGCTCGACCGGGACACACCGGCGCTGATCGCGGGATCGCTCCGACTGAGCTTCGGTCAGTTGCAGGTTTGGGTGGAAGCGGTCGCCGGCGCTTTGGCGGCCGAAGGCGTGGGCAGGGGCGACCGCGTCGCCGTCCTATCGCCCAACAGCCCCGAGGGCGTCGCGCTTTACTATGGCGCGGCACGCAACGGCGCCATTCTATGCACTCTCAACGTCCGGCTGGCCGACGACGAACTCGCCGCCATTCTGACGGATGCCGAACCTGCGCTCCTGGTCGCCCATCCCGATTGTTCGGACCGCGCCATCGCCCTTGCAGGACGGGTAAGGGTCGCGCGGGTTTGGCGCTTCGATGCAGCGCCGATGCCGCCGCCCTTGGAACGGCCGGTCGAAACGGTGTACGCGGCTGCCGGAACCGTTTGCCGGCAGTCTCCGGTCGCCGCCGCCGATCCGCTTCTACTGGTCTATACCTCGGGCACGACCGGCCGGCCGAAGGGCGCCGTGATGACCCATGCCGGCATGGTCTGGGCGTCGGCGACGATGGCCCACACCCTGGATTACCGCTACCGGGATGTCGGGTTGATCCCGGTGCCTCTGTTCCATGTCGGCGGCATGTCCTTCGCCACCTTCTTCGTTCATGCCGGCGCTACCGCGGTTCTGCCGCCGGCATGGCAGCCGGAAGCGATGCTGGACCTGATCGCGGCGGAGCGGGTCAACCATTTCTTCGCCGTCGCGGCGATGCTCCGGGGGCTGCTCGACGCGCCGGGCTTCGCGCGGGCCGATCTTTCGAGCCTGCGCTGGATCCTGGCCGGCGGCGCGCCCGTGCCGGCCGACCTGATCCGCGCCTTCGGGTGTCGCGACATTCCTGTGTTGCAAACCTACGGCGCCACGGAAACCGCTGGGCCGGCAACGGCGGTCGACCTGGCTCACGCTGAAGTGAAAGCCGGTTCTGCCGGGTTGCCCTTCTTCCACACCGACCTGCGTATCGCGGACGACGCCGGTCGAGCCCTGCCGGCAGACACGGTCGGCGAAATCCATGTGCGTGCACCGCATCTGTTCGCCGGCTACTGGCGCAATCCGGCGGAGACGGCTGCAGCTTTCGCCGGCGACTGGTACCGGAGCGGCGATATCGGCCGACTCGACCGGGAAGGCTATCTATGGATCGAGGGGCGCCGCCGGGATCTCATCGTGTCGGGCGGTGAGAATATCTTTCCCGCCGAGGTCGAAGCCGTTTTGGAGGCGCATCCGGCGATCGCCGAGGCAGGGGTCGTCGGCCGGCCCGATTCGGCATGGGGTGAGGTCCCGGTTGCGGTCATCGTGGCGGTGCCGGGCGCTGCGGCCCCGGACCCGACCGAACTGGCGCGCTTCTGTGCTGGCCGGCTCGCCCGCTACAAGATTCCGAAGCTTGTCGAGACGTCGGAAATGCCGTTGCCGCGAAATGCGGCGGGTAAACTCCTCAGGCACCTCTTGCGAAGCGGGCGGCCATAACCCGGTGCGGCGGCTTCACCTGTTCCGGAATATCCGGCGCGATAGGCACACGCCCCGCTCAGGAGGCCGGCAAGGCTATTGCAGAGTCGGTCTCAGTTCAGGACAACTGTTCGTTTCCTCGGGTCTTGGTATCATCGACCGGCCAGCGTGCCGGTCGGCCTTCGATAGCAGTGCCGAAAGACAAGCCGATAGGGCTCCGGACACTGCGTCCGGTCATCCGGATGTTTTGCGCGGTCTGCTTTTTCCCGCCGCACTATCGACCAAGATTAGCCCCGGTTAGGCCTGCTGGCCATCTCGAAGCGCATTGGCGAATTCTCGAACGTGCTGGCTTCGCTGGCGAGGGATTCGATGATCTTCTGGGAATTCCCGAGTAGGCGAGTCGAGCGCGGCCTGCCGCAAAACTGCGGAGAAAATTACCCCGCCCGCTCCAGGATGGTCACGGCGCAGGCGGCTTCGTCGAAGCCGATGACGCCGCCGCCGTTTTCCGACAGGGCGAGCGCCGCGCCCTCGACCTGGCGGGCGCCGGCCTCGCCGCGCAGCTGCCGGGCCAGCTCGTAGATCATCGACAGGCCGGTCGCGCCGACCGGGTGGCCCTTGGACACCAGCCCGCCCGACGTGTTGATCGGGATGCGCCCGCCGATCGCCGTTTCGCCGCTCTCGACCAGTTCGCCGCCCCGGCCGGGCTCGGCGAACCCCATCATCTCGGCCTGGTAGATCTCGCAGAAGGAGGTCGCGTCGTGGACCTCGGCAACGTCGATGTCCTGCGGGCCGACGCCGGCCCGGGCGTAGGCCTTCTGCGCCGCGATATGCGACAGGCCGGGCTCGTCGAGCCGGCGATACTTGCCGCCGGCCAGTTCGCAGGCCCGGATGCGGATGGCGCGCTCTTGCACCTCCGCCGGCTGGCCGCGCAGGAAATCCTCTGAGCAGACCAGCACCGCCGCCGCGCCGTCGCCGACCGGCGAGCACATGGCCCGGGTCAGCGGCCAGCTCACCGGCCGGTCGTTCAGCACGTCGTCGACCGAAAGCTCGAAGCTGTATTGCGCCTTCTCGTTGCGCGCGCCGTTGCGGTGGTTCTTGGCCGCGCCGGCGGCGATCTGGCGCTGCGTCGTGCCGTGGGCCTTCATGTGGTAGCAGGCCTGCATGGCGTAGGTGTCCATGAACACCGTCCGGTCCGGCCCTTCCTCGAACGGCTTGCCGGCCTCTTCGCCGGCCTCGGCGTAGTAATTGCGCCATTCCTCCGGCGTCAGCTGGTCGATCGCCGCCCGGTAGACCGCCATCGTGTCTTCCGGCGCGGCCGGGTTGAACAGCTTCTCTACGCCGATGGCGAGGCTGACGTCGCACTGGCCGGACAGGATGTCCTTGCGCGCGCCGTGCAGCGCCATCTGGGCCGAGGCGCAGCCGCCCTCGACATTGACCATCGGCACGCGTTCCGGGAACAGGCCCGCGCGCACCAGCGGCGCGAACAGCACCTGGCCGCGGATCGAGGCCTGGCCGTCGACCCACAGGCCGCAGTTGGAGAACCAGCCGAACTCGATGGCGTCGCCGGTCTCCATGCCGGCGTCTGCGAGGGCGGCGCAATAGGCCTCGCGGGCGAGGTCGCGATAGCTTTTATCGGGTGCGCGTTCGAAGCGGGTCGAACTGGCGCCGACGATCCAGGCGTCGGTCATGGCAGGAGCCTCCGCATGCCGGGGCAGGGGACGGGCGGGCCGGTCAGCCGGCCGACGACCAGACCAGCCGCGGCTGCCGCTCGACCGCGCCGATCACCTCCTCGAGCGACGGCGACTGCGCGATCCGCTGCGGCCCGGCCTTGAGCACGAACAGGCCCGGCCGGCCCTTGTGGCCCGCCGTCTTGGTGATGGCGTATTGCGGATGCTCGGCGGCGCAGCGGTAGAAGGAGACGGTCGCCTCGGTGGCGTCGTGGTCGATGGCATAGTCGCGCCATTCGCCGTTGACGACGCGCCGGCTGTAGAGGCCGAGCAGCTTGCAAAGTTCGGACCGGCTGAAGAAGGTGTGGCGGGAGGCGGGCGGATGCCGCGCGGGGGAGGAG
>VXNK01000050.1 GCA_009840595.1 Rhodospirillaceae bacterium
TCGCGCAGGCCGTCGAGAACGAGTGCATCTGGGCCGGCGACCAGGACGCCGAGGATCTGGGCGGCCACGACCCGGCGGCGCTCCGGGCCGAAATGGAGCATGCGTTCGACTGCATGACCGCCGCGCTCGACAGCGAGACGGTGGCGGCAGGCTTCGCAACGCTCATGAAGGCGACGGACGAGCTGGAGAAGATCGCCAACCTGCTGGCGAACTACGTCAAGCCGGACGGCAAGCCGCGCGATTGCTGGCGCGCGCCGGAGCTTCAGAGACGCATTACCGCCGTCGAGGCCGATGTCCGCGCCGCGCATCTCGATATCCAGCTCGCGATCGGGCGCATCGACCGGCGCGAAATCGAAGACCCAGGCTGACAGAGAGGAACCCGTGACCAAAACCGGAAAGGAATATCTGCGCCAGTGCTTCCGGAAGGTCGGGCTCGACCTCGGCTGGGCGCCCAAACCCCATGTCGCGCGCATTCTGAAGGACGGCGAATACCAGAAGCAATTCCCGTCATGGCGCGAAGTGGAAGCCTGGCTCTCCGGCTATGAGCGCGCGCTGAAGCACCATGCCCCCGCGCTTTACGCCCGAAGCGAGGCAGCCCGCCACGAAGCGGTGCGGGCGAAAGACTGACTGTCCCGCAACGCGGCTTCCGGAGAGCCCGCCAGCCCCGTCCGGCGCGCCGCGGCGAAGCTGCGGGGCGGGAGCGGCGGGCTGGTGAGCCGCCCGAAACCAGAGGAAACGACATGGCATTCATCATCGAGAACATCCACTCCCCGATCGCTGGCGGCGTCCATAGCCTGGTTGTATCTCGCGACAGCGCCACCCGCCGGGTCGTCCTGGCCAAGAACGGCACGCCGGAACTCCACCTCGACGCAGAGCAGACGCATGAGCTTCTGAAGGCGCTGCATACCGAGGCGCTGATTCTCGGCTTCCCATATGACGACCGTCAGCAAATCCGCAAGGGCCGCCAAGGCTGAACCGCCCGCCTGCTGACGGCCGGCCGCTCGCCCGCCGCGCGGGGCGGCGCATCCTCGAACACCCGCTCGATCCGGCCCCGCCGGCAGGCTTCGCGCCGCCGGACCTCCCGCCTCGACCGCCGCGCCCCAACGCCATTCCAGCCTGGAGACTGCCATGTTGCACAGGATCACCGGCCGCGCCACGAAGTGCGGACCCTCCGCGATTTCCGCAATCGCCGGCGTGCCGACCCACGAGGCCGCCGCCATCATCCGCCGCCTGTTCGACCGGCCGTCGGTCAACGGCGTCTACATGGACGAGCTCGCCACCGCGCTCGCAGAACTCGGCTGGACGCCGGACCGCGCGCTCCGTCACCCCAGGCTCCGCGACCGTCGCTACGCCCACGACGAGGAGGCCTGGGAACGCCGGCTCTCGGACGTTCCCTGCGACCTGCGCGCCGTCTCCCTCGGGACCTTCCTCGACCCGGCGCCCGCCGGCACTTGGGCCATCGCGACGAGCGATCACTTCGTGGCCTACAGCGACGGTTTCGTCGCCGACTCGGCCTGGTTCTCGCGCAAGCCCGCCTTCTGGTTCCGCGCCATCCCCGAGCATGACCGCGTCGCGCTGCGGCGCATCCGGGAGGCAGTCCGCTTCGCGCCGGTCGACCGGCCCAGCCCCGCATTGAAGGGGAGGTGAGCCATGCCAAGAATCATCGAGACCACGGTCTACACCATCGACGAGCTGTCCGGCGAGGCGAAGGAAGCCGCCCGGTGTTGGTATCGACAGGCCGGCCTGCACGACGAGTGGTACGACTTCGTCTACGAGGATTTCGAGGCGATCTGCCGGATCCTCGGCATCACGCTCGCCACCACCCCGGTGCGCCTCTATGGCGGCGGCACCCGCGACAAGCCGCGAATCATGTTCAGCGGCTTCGCCAACCAGGGTGACGGGGCGAGTTTCCAGGGCTGGTGGCGCCATGCTAGGGGCGCGGGCAAGGCCATTCGCGCCCATGCTCCCAAGGACGGGGAGCTGCACCGCATCGCCGATGTCCTCCAGGAGGTCCAGCGGCGGAACTTCTTTCAGCTTGGGGCGACCGTCCGCCAATCGGGCCGCTACTGCCACGAATACACCATGGCGATCGAGGTCGAGCGCGACAGCCCGACCTGGCAGCCCCCGACCGACGGCGCCGAGGACACGGTGATCGAGGCGCTGCGCGATCTCGCGCGCTGGCTCTATCGCCAGCTTGAGCGCGAGTACGACCACCACACCTCCGACGAAACCGTCGACGAGGCACTTGCCGTGAATCAGTACAGCTTCACGGCCGAGGGCAAACGCTTCGGCTGATCCGCTCCGCGTGAGCACCTCTCCGATTTCCTGAGCCTTCCGATCCGGCCGCCCTCGCGCCGGGCTTCACCGGCGCGCGCTGCGCCGGCGGGAGTCCGGTCAGCCGGCCGGGGGCGGTCCGGCGGGGCGGGGCGCGAGTCCCGCTTCGCACCGCCGGCCTGCCCCGGACTCCGATCCGGCGGCCCGGTCCCTCCAGCACGGAGCCTGCCATGCTCGACGCCCATCCGGCGCCGGACGCCCTCGCGCGTCCGCCCGTTCCTGCCGCTGTCATCGATCCGCCCGCTTCGCCGGACCGACCGTCCCCGGGCGATGCCCTGTTCTCTGCCGCCCAAGCCTTGCTGCCGATGCTGGAAGCCGGCCGGCCGCTCGATGCCGCGACGCTGCGGGACGCCATGAGGGAGGCCTTCGGCGCATCCGACGCCGAGGGCGCCTGGGTCTGGAAGGACGCCTACGAGGTCGCCGAAGCGGCGTGCGTGCTGTTCCTCCAGCGCTACGGCCGGGGCATGCGGCGGACCTGCGGCGCCGACGGGCCGCGCCGCATGCTGGCGATGCTGGAAGCGGTCGCGGCGCTGGAACCCTCGCACACAAGGCGCTCGGAGGAGCAGGTCAGGCTCCAGCAGTTCTCGACGCCGCTGCCGCTCGCCTATGTCGCCCTCCAGGCCGCCGCGATCCGCCCCGGCGATACCGTGCTGGAGCCCAGCGCCGGCACCGGCATGCTGGCGGTGATGGGGGAGTGCGCGCTGGGCGACCGGGCAACGGGCGCGCTGCATCTCAACGAATATGCCCAGACCCGGGCGCGGCTTCTGACCCGGCTGTTCCCCGAGGCCGCGGTGACGGCGTTCAACGCCGAGGCCATTGCCGACCGGCTGCGCGACGTCAGGCCCACCGTCGTGC
>VXNK01000016.1:0-388 GCA_009840595.1 Rhodospirillaceae bacterium
GCCGGCTCCCCGCCGTGCCCGCCCCCGCGGCGCCGGCCGCGCCGGGCGGCCCGCCCCTGCGGTCCCGGGCCGTCCCCGTTGTCTTCACGCTTCAATGAGGCCGGGGCGCGCGCGCCCCGGATGCAGCGCAGCGCGACCGCCGGCCGGCCGAGCAGCGGGTCGCTTCAATGAGGCCGGGGCGCGCGCGCCCCGGATGCAACGTCAGGGCGTCCTGTACCGTTCCGGAACTGAAGCGCTTCAATGAGGCCGGGGCGCGCGCGCCCCGGATGCTGCGGTGCAGGTCATCAACGAAACGACCGGCGGAAAGCTTCAATGAGGCCGGGGCGCGCGCGCCCCGGATGCCGCCTTGTCGGCTTCGTCCAGCAGCACGAGCTCGATGCTTCAATGA
>VXNK01000016.1:398-3183 GCA_009840595.1 Rhodospirillaceae bacterium
ACCCCCGCGCCCCTCTGCTGCGCGCGGGGCCGCCGCCACGCCATCCCCCCGGTTGGTCAAGCAGGGGTATCGCGTCTCAACCGAGCTTCAATGAGGCCGGGGCGCGCGCGCCCCGGATGCGTCGGAAATTTCGATATCGCCGTTAACCAGCGGATAAGTGCTTCAATGAGGCCGGGGCGCGCGCGCCCCGGATGCACGGCGCGAAAATCCCTATATAAATAGACAGGAACGCTTCAATGAGGCCGGGGCGCGCGCGCCCCGGATGCGATGCAGCAGTTCGATAACCGAATGCGCATCCTGATGCTTCAATGAGGCCGGGGCGCGCGCGCCCCGGATGCCTGATGTCGAACCGCGTGTTGGGGGCCATTCTCGACGCTTCAATGAGGCCGGGGCGCGCGCGCCCCGGATGCTTCCGAATTGCAAACCGCGACTAACGCGCCTCCAGGGCTTCAATGAGGCCGGGGCGCGCGCGCCCCGGATGCCGGGACGAGACGATCACCGCGTCGCAGGTCGCCTGGCTGCTTCAATGAGGCCGGGGCGCGCGCGCCCCGGATGCCATCTCCTGTTCACCGGCGACACCGCGCTCTGGAAGCTTCAATGAGGCCGGGGCGCGCGCGCCCCGGATGCTACGCCGAGCTGGTAGGAGACCACCCGCACACCCTCGCTTCAATGAGGCCGGGGCGCGCGCGCCCCGGATGCTGTGTAGCGAGTCGAAATTCTTGGAGTCGCGAGTCGGCTTCAATGAGGCCGGGGCGCGCGCGCCCCGGATGCCCAGCACCGAGCGCACGTGCTCCTCGCACATGCCGGCTTCAATGAGGCCGGGGCGCGCGCGCCCCGGATGCGCTGAATTCATTTCCCGACGCCACGAGGCGGTCGATGCTTCAATGAGGCCGGGGCGCGCGCGCCCCGGATGCTCAGCCGTCCCCCAGGTCCCCGGCTCGACAACGGCGTGCTTCAATGAGGCCGGGGCGCGCGCGCCCCGGATGCAGGCACCGTACAACCTGTTGGCGGCCAAGACAAAATCCAGACGATTTCGAACGGTTCAGAATTTTCCCTGCCGCAGGCATCTTGTCAGCACTTCCCGCGTCCTGGCGAACACTCCGAATCTCCCAGCTATCAACATGTTGCAAGGTTTCGAGCGATGCCCGGTGTTTCTGCGTTGCCTCCCTGCTCGCACCGACTCGGCGGAACTCGCAAGGGCTGATTTCGGCTCAGGGATCGGATCCGCAACTCTCTGAAACGCGTACACCATCATACCACGACCGCCTGGCGTTCGATCGCCGAAAAGGTCTTGCCGATGCTCATCACGGCAATGTCGGTCTTGTCTGCCGGCCCTATGTCGATCACCAGAACGTGGTCCTCGCCCGCCTTGATAATTTCGCGCAACTTCGTTTCCAATTCGGCTCGGCGCCGGCGCGACAGGCGGCACTGGAATACGGAGAGCTGGAGCCATTCCCCAAAGCCGTTCATAGTCCTGAATACGCGCCGCCAGCGTCGCGTGTCGGAAATGTCGTAGGTGACGATGTAGGTGCGCTCGTCGCTCATCCTGGGCCGCCTGTCATCGGGGGAGGTAGTGCGGATAGTTGGGCAGTTCGCCCAGCAGATGGCGGCACAACAGACGCGCCTGGAGCAACAGAAGCCGGCGCATGCTGAGCCTGTAGCCGAACACCGGGTGCGTGGTCTCCTGGGAGAGCCGCCGTTCGAACGCGCCGACGAAGCGGCGACGGCCCGCAGATGTCAGGGACGTGCCGGTTGGAGCGCTCACGAAATCCTCCGGCGAAACTTCGCCGGTGTTGACCGCCGACAAGACCACGGAGTCGGCGATGATCGGCCGAAACGGCTCCATGACGTCGAGGGCAAGCGCGGGCTTGCCGTAGCGCGACGCATGGAAGAAGCCCCGATACGGATCGAGCCCGACTGTTGCGAGCGCAACAGTCAGGTGACGAGTCAGCATGGCGTACCCAAGCGACAGCATGGCGTTTACGGGATCGGTCGGAGGACGCCGGTTGCGGGCATCGAAACGGAACGGCGCCAAGCCATTCCCAGCTTCCACCGATTCCTTGGCACCCGGCGGTGCCAGCAGATCGGAAAACGCGCGGAAATACGCCGCTGCGGCATCTCCTTCGAGTCCCAGCAACGAACTCGCCGAGGGGACGGCCTTCGTCGATCTACGCGCGGCGTTGAGCCGGTCGAGTACGACCTTGCGCTGGTCGCGATCACCGCGCCAATTTCGGCGCACAATGGTCCGCTGGTTCACGATCTTGGCGGCGACCAAATCGCGGGCGAAGGCCAGGCAATAGGTCGGGTCGAAGCTGCGCTGATACTGCGCCGTTCGGACTTCGACATTGCGGTGGCCGACTCCGTGGGCGATGCCCCGAAACCAGCCGCCATGACTATGGAATGCGACCGGGACTTCGCGATCCATGAGGGTGGCAAGCGCGGGAGTGGAGACCGAGACGTTCCCGAACAGCGCCACGTCGGACACATCGTTCAGCCTCACGGTGGTATCGCCCTGCTCCTCGTCGGCGATCTTGAGTGTTTCGCCTTCCTTCGAGACCCGCGCTCTCTGCGACTGGACGATCAGCGGCAGGGCCTCGTCCGCGCCGATGGCGATGGGGCGGGGCGCCAAGTCGGAGCCCCCGAGCGCGCGCATCTCATCTGGTAGACAAATGGACACGAGCGCGCAGCGCGGGCATTTCGGGCTGTCCTGCAAGGGCGGCGGAATGCGGCCGTGGGCGACCGTCAAGCGAAGCCGGCTCACCGCCTCCCGCGCGGCGAGCCGGAG
>VXNK01000162.1 GCA_009840595.1 Rhodospirillaceae bacterium
GGCGGCGAGCGGCAGGTGATGGCGGGGATTGGCCATGCTATCGTGTGTGCCCGGAACAAGTCCGGGGCGGCATTGTTGGTTTTGCCGGGATCGGCGAACGAGCGGCGTTTGCGGTTTCCACCGGCTTCCTCCCGCCGCCGGAGGAAAATCCGGTGCCGAGCAGTCAAAGGTACAATTCCGGTTTCAAACCTTTCCCAACAGGGGCCGGGCAGGAGGCATCGCAGCACGCATGACCGACATCGGCTTCTACCACCTGCTGCGCACGCCGCTCGAAGCCGCGCTGCCGCGGCTTTTGGAAAAAACGCTGGAAAGCGGCGCGCGGGCGGTCGTCAAGGCCGGCTCCGAAGCGCGGGTCAAGCAGCTCGACGACGCCCTGTGGCGCTGGGGCCCGTCGAACCGCAACGCCGGCTTCCTGCCCCACGGCACTGCGGCCGACGGCAATGCCGAAATGCAGCCCGTGTGGCTGACCGCTGCCGAAGAGAATCCCAACGGCGCCACCTTCCTGTTCCTGACCGACGGCGCGGACTCCGGCGCGCTCGGCGATTTCGCCCGCTGCTTCGCCCTGTTCGACGGCCGCGACGAGGCCGCCGTCGCCCACGCCCGCACCCAATGGAAGGCCTGGAAGGACGCCGGCCACGCCCTCACCTACTGGCAGCAGGGCGAGCGCGGCTGGGAGAAGAAGGGGTAGCGCCCGGTTCGCAGTCCGCCTTCCGGGCCGGTCCCGCCTCAGCGGGGCGGCGGCGACGGCCGGGACAGAACGAAAGCGGCCGCCGCGCCCAGGACCACCGCCTGCACCGCCAGGACGAGCGTACCGGCGCCTAGCGCGAGCGATATGCCGAAGACTGCGGCCATCGACGCGGCGCTGAGGATCTTGGCCCGGCGGTCGATGGCGCGGTGGTCGCGCCAGTCGGCGATGAGCGGCCCGAACACCCGGTGGGACAGCAGCCAGGCGTGCCAGCGGTCGGAGGAGCGGGCGAAGGCGAAGGCCGCGACCAGCAGAAACACGGTCGTCGGCAGCAGCGGCAGCACGGCGCCCAGCGCGGCGAGCAGCAGCGCGACAAAACCGATGGCAAACCAGACGGCGCGCCGCGGGTCCAATCCGGATCGTCCGGTTTTCCGGTCCATTGCCGACCGTCGCACAGTGTCGTCCCCTGCGTCCAGAATGTGTGACCCGGCGGGCCTGCACCTCCCCGGCGGGGCGGCGCCGGATGCCGCCATCCCGTCGCATGGACGGCGCGGCAGGCGATTCCTATACCCGGCGGCACTTTCCCCGGACGCCATCCCCCTTCACCGCCCCTTTATCGACGGAGCAGCCGCGCCATGGCCCTCGAACGGACCTTCTCGATCGTCAAGCCCGACGCCACGGCGCGCAACCTGACCGGCGCCGTCAACGCCATGATCGAGGACGCCGGCCTGCGCATCGTCGCCCAGCGGCGCATCCGCATGACCGAGGACCAGGCGAAGGGCTTCTACGCCGTCCATGCCGGCCGGCCCTTCTATAACGATCTGGTCGCCTTCATGACCTCCGGGCCGGTCGTCGTCCAGGTGCTGGAGGGCGAGGACGCGATCGCGCGCTACCGCGAGGTCATGGGCGCGACGAACCCGGCCGAGGCCGCCGACGGCACGATCCGCAAGCTCTTCGCCGAGAATATCGAGCGCAACTCCGTCCACGGCTCCGACGCGCCGGAGACCGCCGCGACCGAGATCCGTTTCTTCTTCAGCGACGTGGAGATCGTGGGATAGGCGCGCGCGGGTGCGGGGAGGGTTTGATCCCCGCTCCGGCAAATCCTCTGTTACGCCGGGTTAAGTCCGGCGGCGGGTCCGGCCTTGGGGCCGATACCGCTGGCGCGGCGTGGGCCGATCCCGTATGGGTCGCCGGGAACGCCGTTTTCGCCGTTGCCGAGCGCCTGCCATGACCTTCGCGCCGCCCGCCAGCGCCCTGCCCGCCGAGCCGCCGCAGCGACGCCGCTACGACGTCGTCATCGTCGGCGGGGCGATGTATGGCTCGTCGATCGCCTGGTGGCTGACGCGCAACCCGGATTTCGACGGCAGCGTGCTCGTCGTGGAGCGCAATCCGAGCTACGAATTCTGCTCGACCGCCCACACCAACAGCTGCATGCGGCAGCAGTTTTCCAGCGCGGTCAACGTGCGGGTCTCGCAGTTCGCCGCCGACTTCGTGAAGAATTTTCGCGCCTGGATGGACGACGATCCGCGGGTGCCGGACGTCGCGCTCGTCAGCACCGGCTACATGTATCTGGCCGACAGCGAAACGTTCGCCGCCGCCCTGCGCGAGGCGCAGCGGGTCCAGGCGGCCTGCGGCGCCGGCACCCGGCACATGACGCCGGCGGAGATCGCCGCCGAATACCCGTTCTACAATCTCGACGGCATCGTCGCGGCCAACCACAACCCGGTCGACGAGGGTTTTTTCGAGGGCGCGACCCTGTTCGAATGGTGGCGGCGCACGGCGCGCGAACGCGGCGCGGAATACGTCGCCAACGAGGTCGTCGCCATGACCCTCAACCCGGCCGGGACGGCGGTCGACGGCGTGACGCTGAAATCCGGCGAGCGGATCGCCTGCGGCACGGTGGTCAATGCCTCGGGGCCGCGGGCGGCGCGCACCGCGCGGATGGCCGGGATCGACGACCTGCCGGTCGAGCCGCGCAAGCGCTACAGCTTCGTCTTCGCCGCCGAAAGGCCCCTGGACCGGCCGCTGCCGCTGACCATCGACCCGTCGGGCGTCCATGCCCGCTCCGACGGCGCCGACTATCTCGCCGGCTGTGCGCCGCTCCCCGACGCGGACCCGCCGGTCGATCCCGACGATTTCGTCGAGGACCACTCCCTGTGGGAGAACCGGGTCTGGCCGGCGCTGATGGACCGGATTCCGCAGTTCGATGCGCTGAAGCTGCGCAATTCCTGGGCCGGCCACTACGCCTACAACACCTTCGACCACAACGCGATCCTCGGGCCGCACACGACGGTCGCCAATTTCCTCTTCGCCAACGGCTTCACCGGCCACGGCTTCCAGCAGTCGCCGGCGATGGGCCGCGGCACGGCGGAGTGGATCCTCTACGGCGCCTTCCGCACGCTGGATCTCAGTCCCTTCCTCTACCGCCGCATCCCCGAAGGCCGCCCGTTCGTGGAAAGCGCGGTGATCTGACCGGGACGCCGACCCGATACGCCCCCACTGGACCGGGCCGGCCGGCCGGGTTACGACCGGGGCAGCCCGGACCCGGAGAGGAAATCCCATGAAACCGCCGTTCCGCGCCGACCATGTCGGCAGCCTGCTGCGCCCGGAGTCGCTGCTTGAAGCGCGCGAGCGATGGAAAGACGAAGCGCTCGGCCCGGACGAACTCCGGCAGCGCGAGGACGCCGCCATCGCCGAAGCCGTCCGCAAGCAGGAGGCGGTCGGGCTGAAGTCCGTCACCGACGGCGAATACCGGCGCGAGAGCTTCCATTTCGACTTCATCAGCCGGATCGGCGGCATCGAGACCAACTTCACCATCGGCCGCGCCTTCCTCCAGGGCGAGAAGACGAAGGCCGGCGGCGAGAAGCAGGCGCCGCTCACGGTCGACGTGGTCGGCCGGATGGTCCGGCCGGCCGAAGGGATCGAGGTGGAGAATTTCCGCTATCTCCGGACCCAGGTCGGCCCGGACTCCACCGCCAAGGTGACCATGCCCTCGCCGACCATGACCCATTTCCGCGGCGGCCGGGACGCGATCGACCGCGAAGCCTATCCGGAGATGGAGGATTTCTTCGCCGACCTGGCGCGCCTCTACCGCGAGGAGATCGCCGGCCTGGCCGACGCCGGCTGCCGCTACATCCAGTTCGACGACACCAACCTCGCCTATCTCTGCGACAGCAAGATGCGCGCCGACGCCAGGGCGCGCGGCGAGGACCCGGACGAGCTGCCGCGCACCTACGCCGCGCTCATCAACGCCTGCATCGGCGAGCGGCCGGCCGACATGGCCGCCTGCGTGCATCTGTGCCGCGGCAACGCCCGCAGCCTCTGGTTCGCCGAGGGCGACTACGAGCCGATCGCCGACCACCTGTTCAACCTCACCGAAGTCGACGGCTTCTTCCTGGAATATGACGACGAGCGCTCCGGCGGCTTCGCGCCGCTGCGCTATGTGCCGAAAGGCAAAAAGAAAATCGTGCTCGGGCTGGTGACGTCCAAGCGCGGCGAGATGGAGAGCCGCGACGAGCTCAAGCGGCGGATCGAGGAGGCCTCGGCCCATGTCGACCTCGACCAGCTCTGCCTGTCGCCGCAGTGCGGCTTCTCCTCCAACGCCATCGGCAATTTGATCTCCGAGAGCGAGCAGTTCGACAAGCTGGCCATGATCGTCGACCTCGCCGGCGAGGTGTGGGGCACGGCGTAACGCCCCTACCGCTTGCCTTCCCGCTCCAGCCTGCGGCGGATTTTCCGCCACTTGCGCACGTCCCTGAGATGCTGCCGGTAGGTTTTCGAGAACCTGTGGCCGCCGGTCCCGTCGGCGACGAAATAGAGCTCGTCGTGTTTCATCGGCCGGACGGCGGCGGCGAGCGCGTCGCGGCCCGGATTGGCGATCGGCGTCGGCGGCAGGCCGCGATGGACGTAGGTGTTCCACTTGTGCGGCGTCTTCAGGTCCTTGCGCAGCAGCCGGCGGCCGAGCGGCGCCTTGCCTTCGGTCAGGCCGTAGATCACCGTCGGGTCGGTCTCGAGCCGCATGCCCCGGCGCAGGCGGTTGACGAAGACGCCGGCGATGCGCGCCCGCTCGTCCGGCTTGCCGGTCTCCTTCTCGACGATCGAGGCCAGGACCAGCGCCTCGCGCTTGGTGCGCAGCGGCAGGTCCGGCGCCCGGCCGGCCCAGGCCCGGTCGAGCGCCTCGGTCATGGCCGCCTGCATCCGCCGGACGATGGCGTCACGCGTCTCGCCCTTGGCGAACAGGTAGGTGTCCGGCATCAGCGCGCCCTCGCCCGGCCGGAGCGCGATCGCACCGCTCAGGCCCGGCGTCTGCCGGATGCGTTCGAGGATCTGCCAGGTGGTGAGGCCTTCCGGGACGGTGAGGCGGCGCAGCACGGTACGGCCGGCGATGACGATGCCCAGCGCCTCGCGCTGGCTGACCTTCGGCGGAAAGCGGTATTCGCCGGCCTTGACCCTGCGGTCCGCACCGAGAATCCGCACCCAGGCCCGGAACACGTCCGGATGGTCGATAACCCCGGCCGCCGCCATCTCCCGAATCACCCGGTCCATGCCGACGCCCTTCGGCACGTCGATGGACCCGGCGGCCTGCAGCGGTCCGGGCCGGGTGTAGAGATGGAAGGCGTAGCCGACCGCGCCCGCCGCCAGAAGGATCGACAGCGCAAGGATCGCGACGGCCCATTTCAGGTAGCGCACCATTCCTTCCCGTGCGGCGGCTTTGCCCTCCCGGGGCTCCGGATCTACGGCGCGGCGGCGAACAGCAGGGACGCGTTGGTGCCGCCGAAGCCGAAGGAGTTCGACAGGGCGTAGCGGATCGGCCGCTCTTTCGCCGCGTGGGCGGCGAGGTCGATGTCGCAGCCGTCGGACGGATTGTCGAGATTGAGCGTCGGCGGCGCCACGCCGTGTTTCAGCGCCAGCACCGAGAAGATCGCCTCGACGCTGCCGGCCGCGCCCAGCAGATGGCCGACCGCCGACTTGGTCGACGACATGGTGAGCGCGTAGGCGTGCTCGCCGAACAGCCGCTTGACCGCGCCCAGCTCGATCTCGTCGCCGAGCGGCGTCGAGGTGCCGTGGGCGTTGACGTAGTCGATATCCTCCAGGTTCAGCCCGGCCCGGCGCACGGCGTTGCGCATGGCGCGGTAGCCGCCGTCGCCGTCTTCGGCCGGCGCCGTGATGTGATAGGCGTCGCCCGACAGGCCGTAACCGACGATCTCGGCATGGATCGCCGCGCCGCGCCGGCGCGCATGTTCGTATTCCTCGAGAACGACGATGCCGGCGCCCTCGCCCATCACGAAGCCGTCGCGGTCGCGGTCCCACGGCCGGGACGCCCGCCCCGGCTCGTCGTTGAAGCCGGTCGACATGGCCCGCGCCGCGCAGAATCCGGCCATGCCCAGGCGGCACACCGCCGCTTCGGCGCCGCCGGCGATCATGACGTCGGCATCGTCGAGCATGATCAGGCGCGCTGCGTCGCCGATGGCGTGCGCCCCGGTCGAGCAGGCCGTGACGACGGAATGGTTCGGCCCCTTGAAGCCGTAGCGGATCGAGACGTGGCCGGACGCCTCGTTGATCAGCGCCGACGGAATGAAGAAGGGCGAAATGCGCCGGGGGCCGCGCTCGTGCAGCACGATGGAGCCGTCGTAGATGGTCTCCAGCCCGCCGATCCCGGAGCCGATCAGGACGCCGCTGCGGTCCTGCGCCTCTTCGGTCTCCGGCATCCAGCCGGAATCGGCGATCGCCTGTTCGGCCGCAGCGATGGCGTAGACGATGAAATTATCCGTCTTTCTCAAGTCCTTGCGCGGCACCGTTGCTTCGGCGTCGAAGGATGAGACATGGTCCGGGGCGTCGTCCGGCGCATCGCCCAGATCGTGGCGCACGATCTGGCCGGCGACCCGGCACGGGATGTCGGATACGTCGAAGCGCGTTATCGTGCGGATGCCGGACCGGCCGGCGACGAGATTGTCCCAGTTCTCGCGAACCGTCACGCCGAGCGGCGCGGTCAGGCCGAGGCCGGTGACGACGACGCGCCTCACCGGCGGCGCCCCCGGGCCGGCAGCACCCCCGGGCCGGCGCGCTCAGGCGCCACGGGCCGCCCGGCCGCCGGACGGGCCGAAGCCGGCAAGGTCGCCGGCAGGTTTCCCGGCAAGTTCCGGTATATCGCGGTCATCCGCCGGACCCCTTCGGAGCATCGGGGGCGGCGCTGGCGCCGTTCGCCGGTCAGGACTTCATGTCGGTGATGAAGTCGATCACATCCTTGACGGTCGAGATCTTCTCCGCCGCGTCGTCGGGAATTTCGATGTCGAACTCTTCCTCGAACGCCATGACGAGTTCGACCGTGTCGAGGCTGTCCGCGCCGAGATCGTCGATGAAGCTTGCATCCTCGGACACCTTGGCCTCGTCGACGCCCAGATGTTCGACAACGATTTTCTTCACGCGATCTGCAACGTCGCTCATGTGACTCATTCCCTGGTAGGTTTCCGGCCAGGTGGGTTTTCATTCACCGGGCGCCGACGGAACCGGCGCAAAGCCGGTGTAAAGTAAAGTCCCGATCGGAACGATACGGAATGCGCGCCCCGAAATGCGCGTTGGGCAAACCTCCCGCCATGCGCCATTTGACGCGGAAATTCCGCCTGTCCGGAGGGACACCGAACTCGGGACACCGAACGATTCCGGCCTTCCGATTACACAGGCCGATAACACAGGCTGTCGCGATTGACCAGCAGCGGATGCAGCGGTTTCCGGCGCCGGCCCGCAACGGCGTCCGCCAAGCCGGCATGGGGCGGAACCGGAACCGGAACGAAAATCCATGTGACAATACGTCCTCGTAAGAAAAAAATTTTTCGTGTGACAAAAATAGCACGCAAGCCGCGGAATCTGCTACAAGGATCGTGCCAGACACATTGCGTATGACCTCCGTCATCTCCCCCAACGATGTGTCTGACACCGAAACTCCGGAACCCCGCCGTCACCCCGGCGGGGTTTTTTTGCCGGATTCCGTACGATAGCGGGACATTGCCGGCGGTTTTCGGCCCGGGGTCTCTTGGCCGGGCGGACGCAAGCCCCATATCCGCTTCATCCTCTCCCATCCGCGCGCGCCATGCTCCGCTCCGAACGAAACGCCCCGCACCGGGATACTCCGGCCCCGTCCCCTGTTCCGGCCCTCGTTCCGGCCGCTGCCTTCCTCTTCGTTTTCGCCGTCGGCCTGCCGGTTGCGGCGCCGGCGTTCGCCGAGACCTTTCCGTCGAGCGCAGGCCCGCTCAGGGTCGTCACGGTGGCCCGCGGCCTGGAGCATCCCTGGTCGCTGGCCTTCCTGCCGTCCGGCCGGATGCTGGTCACCGAACGGCCGGGGCGGCTGCGCATCGTTACGCGTAACGGCGGCGTCGGCGCGCCGGTCCGCGGCGTGCCCAAAGTCGCGGCCAGCGGCCAAGGCGGCCTGCTCGACGTCGTCGCCGATCCGGATTTCGCCCGCAACCGGACGATCTTCCTCTCCTACGCCGAACCGGGCCGTGGCGGCGCCGGGACCGCCGTGGCGCGCGCCCGGCTGGACGGCAACAGGCTCGCCGATCTGAAGGTCATATTCCGCATGGTGCCGAAGTCGCGCGGCGGCCGGCATTTCGGCTCGCGCATCGTCATCGCGCGCGACGGCACCCTCTTCGTCACCCTGGGCGAGCGCGGCGAACGGCGGCGCACCCAGGATACCGGCATCAACCGCGGCCAGGTGATCCGTATCGGCAAGGACGGTTCGATCCCGCAGGACAACCCGTTCGTCGGGCGCGCGGGGTTCCGCCCGGAAATCTGGTCCTACGGCCATCGCAACCCGCAGGGCGCGGCGCTCCATCCGGCGACCGGCCGGCTCTGGATCCACGAACACGGCGCGCGCGGCGGCGACGAGGTCAACGTCCCCCTGCCCGGCCGCAACTACGGCTGGCCGGTCATCGCCTACGGCCGCCATTACTGGGGCACCAAAATCGGCGAAGGCACCCACAAGCCGGGCCTCGAACAGCCGGTCCACTACTGGGACCCGTCGATCGCACCCTCGGGCCTCGCTTTCGTGACCGGCCCGGTGTTCGAGGCGTGGCGCGGCGACATGCTGGTCGGCGCGCTCAGTTTCCGGATGCTGGTCCGGCTGCGTTTCGACGGCACGCGCGCAGTGCGCGAGGAACGGCTTCTCGAAGAGCTCGACGAGCGGATCCGCGACGTCCGGATCGGCCCGCGCGGCTATATCTGGCTGCTGACGGACAGCGACGACGGCCGGGTGCTGCGGGTCGAACCGGCGCGCTGACGGCGGCGCTGACGATGCGCCGGCCCCTGCGCGACGACTTGCAGAGTGGGAATTACGGCGCGGACGGCGCGCTGTAGTTGACGCAGATCTTGGTGCTGTCGACCGCGGACAGCGGGTCGCCGGTGAGGCCGCAGCGGTGGGCCTCCCCGCCGAAGCCGTTGCGGCAGAAATGCGTGCAGTCGGCGCACATGCCGAAGCCGAGGCTGCCGTTGCCGGCCTGCAGGCAATCGACCACGCGGTCGAGGAACCGGCTCGCCTCGTCCAGTTCGTCGCCGAGCATCCCGGCGACCGATGCGACGCAATGCAGCGGGTCGTCCTCCAGCGCCGCCCTGCCCTCGCCGGTCAGTTCGAGCAGGACGGCCCGCCGGTCCCGGCCGCTGGCCGCGCGGCGGATCATCCCCTTGGCCTCCAGGGCCTTGATGGTCTGGGACACGGTGCCGCGCGTCGTGCCGAGATATTCGCTGATCGCTGTGGGCGTGCGCGAATAGCGGTTGGCGCGGTCGAGATAGCGGAGAACCGCCCACTGCGCCGGGTTGAGGCCGTCGGCGAATTGCAGGCAATGGACCGCCCGGCCGAGGCGGTCGACCAGGCTCGTCATGCGGGCGACCGCCGGATCGCCGACGGATTTTCCGCTGCCGTCCGTATCGCCGTTCGTACAGGGGCCGCAACCGTTGGCCGCGTTCCCGTTGGACGCCCCGTTGGGCTTCGGCGCGGGTCGGTGCGAGGCCTGTGCAGACGGCATGCCGGTCATGCAGCCCAAGTTAGGACCCGCCGATTCAATGTCGAGTCGCTATTTTTCGCTTGTAATATTATTGCGCGTAATATATTATCGAGTCGAAATCATCTGAAAATCCGATCGACTGGAAAGGATGCGGTAGCCCCATGGCTTACGCAGACTCTGCCGCAACGGAACGGAGCAACCGGCGCTATATCTCGGCGGCGATGGACGCGCCCGTTCTGGAGCGGGAATACGAAGTGGAACTCGCCCGGCGCTGGAACGACGAGCGCGACGAGCGGGCCATGCACGAGATCGTCGAGGCGCACGCCCGCCTCGTCGTGCGCATTGCCGCCGGCTTCCGGTCGAGCGGCCTGCCGATGGCCGACCTCATGCAGGAAGGCAATATCGGCCTGATGGAAGCGGTCGAGCGTTTCGACCACGAGCGCGAAGTCCGCTTCTCGACCTATGCGTCCTGGTGGATCGTCGCGTCGATCCAGAATTACATCCTGCGCAATTCCTCCATCGTGCGCGCCGCGACCACGCCGAAGCAGCGCCGGCTGTTCTTCAACCTGCGCCGGCTGCGCGCGCAGCTCAGCACCGGCTTCGACGGCCAACTGACGACCGACGAGCGGCAGATCATCGCCGACAAGCTGGACGTCACGGTGGCCGACGTCGAGCGGATGGAGCTGCATCTCACCCGCCCGGACCAGTCGCTTAACGCGGTGATCGGCCTGGAGGACGACGGCGCCCAGTTCCAGGACCTGCTGGAGGACACCGGCCCCGGCCCCGAGGAGCTGGCCGCCAACGCCAGCGGCCGGCGGACGCGGAAAAAGTGGCTGGAATCCGCGCTCGACAAGCTGACGCCGCGGGAACGGCGCATCATCGTCCGCCGCTTCCTGGAAGAGGACAAGAGCACCCTTGCCGAAATCGGCGTCGAGTTCGGCGTGAGCAAGGAGCGGATCCGCCAGATCGAGAGCCGGGCGCTGCAGAAGATGCACGCGTCGCTGGCCCAGATGGGCGGCTCGCCGAAGGATCTGTTCGACAGCTGAACCGCACCGGTCCTGCGACAGCCGGACGGCGGCCGGGTTTTCCGGCCGCCGTTCTGCGTTTCCGGCATACCGGCTGCCCGCGAGACGGCCCCCTTTGCCCGCCGCCTTCGAACCCGGCGAAGGCCGATGCGCCGCCGCGCCTGCGTTCGCGCCGCCGCCGGCCGGCGTCCGTGCGCGACGCGCCGAATTGACGCGAAGCGGCGATTCCGCGTCCGGCTTGTCTGGCGCGAAACAATCGCTATACCGTCCCCGAAGTCCTGCTCTGGAGGAAAAGATGAAACGAATCAAAAGGCTTGCCCCGGCGATTGCCCTGCTGGCGGCGGCCGGGCTGCTCGGCGCTTGCGACAACAAGGAGGCCCTTGAGAAGCTGTCCGGCCAGATCGAGGCCACCAAGGGCGAGATCGCGGCGGCGGCCAAGGGGCTGGACGACCGGCTCAAGCAGGGCATGGCGGCGCTGGACGCCAAGATCGCCGAAGCGGCGGGCAAGGCTGACAAGGCGGCGGCGGCCGCGGCCGCCAACGCCGGCAAGGCGGGCGCACTCGATACCGCAGTCGGAGAGGTCAAGGCGCAGGCCAGCGCGTCGACCGAGGCTTTGACCACCGCGCTCGACAAGGTCGTGGACCAGGTCGGCGCGGCCGTTGCCGCGCTCGAAAGGAATGTCGCGGCGGTCGGGAAGAATCAGGAGCGGATCGGCGAGCTCTCCGAGGCGGCCGATTTGCTGGGCGGGATTGCCAAGAAAAACCGCGCGGACCTCGGTGCGGTCGCCGGCGCGGCCGACGGGCTGCAAACAGCCATCGAGAAACTCCGGACCGACATCGCCCGCGCCGCCGATACCGCCGCGTCCGAGGCCAGGAAGGCCGCGGCGGCGGGCGAAGAGCGGATGAAGAAGCTCGACGGCGCGCTCGCGGCGATGGCGAGCCGGCTTGCAACGGCGGAGGAGAAAGCCGAGCAAATGGCGGCAGCGGCGGCGGCCAGCGCCGCCGAGGCGGCCGGTCTCAGGAAACAGCTTGAGGACCTGGCGAACCGGGTCACGGCGGCCGAAGCCAAGCTGAACGCGCCGGCGCAGAACTAGAGGCGCCGGCGGTGCCCGATTCCGGCCCGGCATCGTCCGGCGACCGGCCGGGCTGGTCCGGATACTATCGCGCCACGGCGGACCGGCCGCCGCGCCGGACCGTATCGACGGCGCTCGCCGCCCTGTCCCGCAGGCCCGCCCGCCGGCCCGGCCCGGCAGTCGATCGGGCGGTCGACCTGGGCTGCGGCGGCGGCCGCGACACCGCGGCGCTGCTGGACGCCGGCTGCGCCGTGCTGGCCATCGACCGGGCCGAAGAGGCGGGCGCCGCGCTGCGGGCCCGGTTTCCGGCCGCGTGGCAGGACGGCCGGCTGACCTTCCGCCGGGCCGACTTCTCGGACGGCGGTCTCGACCTGCCCGCGGCCTGCCTCGTCAACGCCGGTTTCTGCCTGCCGTCCTGCCCGCCGGAGCGCTTCGGCGACCTGTGGTCGGCGATCGCGGCGGCCGTCGTCCCCGGCGGGCTCTTCGCCGGCCATCTCTACGGGCCGAACGACAGCTGGGCGCGGCGGGGCGACCGCCTGACGATCCACGACCGCGGCGCGGCCGAGGCGCTGCTGGCGGACTGGGACCTCTTGCTGTTCGAGGAAGAGGAGACCGATTCGGTCACGCCGCGCGGCGAGTCCAAGCACTGGCACATCTTCCACATCGTCGCCCGGAAGCCGGCCTGACATGAGCGCTGCGCCCGCCTCCGCCGCCCGTTCCGGCCTAGTGCTGGCCCTGCCGCTGGCCCTGCTGGCGTGCGTCGCTTTCGGGGATGCGGCCCTTGCGAAATGCCGGAAAGGCGAATGCTGGGGCGCCGTCGCGTTCAGCCGGCTGACCGGATACTGGGTCTATTCCATGAACCATCCCGACCGGCTTTCGGCGCGCAGCCGGGCGTGGACGATGTGCGAGAAACGCTGTTCCAATGTTGTGACGGTCAGGAACGGCTGCCTCGCCCTGTTCGTCACCCCGAAGGGCCGCTACGCCACCGGGAAAGGCCAAACCGCGGACGAGGCGACCGGGGCGGCCCGGCGGCAGTGCCGGGCCAAGCACGGAAAGTGCCTGTTTCGCATCGCCCGCTGCACCGCGGATTTCGAGGAACTCAAACGCCGGGCGCTCGAGAAGGAGCGGAACCGGAGCGAGGGGCGCCCTCTCGTCGCGCCGAAAAAACCGCCGCCGGCGCAGGTCGAAGAACTCAAATTCTAGCGCGATTCGGTAGCGGGCCGGCTTGAAATCGCCCGTTGCGCCGCAACGCCCGGCATCCCTCTCTTGTCGCCCCGGACGGAGCGGGGTGGCACATCGGGGTGGCAGGCAGGAGTTCGGGTTTCGCCCGAATCCGAAACTCGAACCGAATCACCATCCGCAATTCCGAAACGAATACGCCCGCCGGCTCTTGCCGGCGGGCGTTGACGGTCCGGCCGCTCCGGCGGCCCGGAACGGCGGGTTTGCGGCGTCAGACCTGTTGCAGGTTGACGGCCTTCGGGCCGCGGGTGTCCTGCTGGGTTTCGAACTGGATCTTTTGTCCTTCCGAAAGCTGGCCCAGGCCGGCGCGCTCGACGGCGGTGATGTGGACGAACACGTCCTTGCCGCCGCCGTCGGGCTGGATGAACCCATAGCCTTTGGTGGTGTTGAAGAACTTCACGGTACCGGTTTGCATTCTTGCGTACTCACTTCGTTGTTGTGGCGGCCGGACAGGCCGGCCACCGGATCCGCCGCTGTGGCGGAACGATCCCTTCCAAAGACCCGGTCGGTTCAGGTTTTGTGACCGGACGGGCCGTCGAAAGGCAGGAACGACTCGGTCAATCTTCCGGAAGGCCTTCGAACGGAACGATTCGGGGGGCCGGAACGCCCGTCCGAACCGTCGGTAAAAAAGTCGACCAGCAGGCTGTCGTATGCCGTTGGCCCGGAAATGGGATGTTCTTCCGCTCAGGGCAAGGCGGAAATCCGCACTCTTTCCGCCCGCTTCCGCCCGGGCGGGGCCGGTTGCCGCCCGGATGCCCCCTGGATACCGGGGCTCAGGAGCCGGCGAAAATCCGGTCGACGATCCGGCTGTCGTTCTCCAGGCGGGCGGCCGGATCGCGCAGGCGGTCCCAGTCGCAGGGCGCGCCGGTCGTCCGCCGCAGCAGGTCGATCAGGTGCTCGCCGCTCTCCGCCGCGTCCCGGCACGCCGCCTTGACGAGCGCCTGGGCCTCGGCGCGCGGCATGTGAGCCGAGAGCGCGTAGCTGGCCGCCTCGGCGAGCAGCAGCCCGTTCGACGCCTCCAGGTTGGCGCGCATCCGTTCGGGCCGGACGACCAGCCGGTCGAGCATGGCGTCGGCGGTGCGCAGCGCGCCACCCGCCGCGGCGAGCATGGGCGGCAGGAGCATCCATTCCGCGGTCCAGCCCGGCCCGCCCCGTTCGTGCTCCTGGGGCGCGGCCTGGAAAACGCCCGTCAGTTGCGTCGCAGTCCAGGACGCCAGCGTCATCAGGGTTTCCGCGGCGATCGGATTGGCCTTCTGCGGCAGGGTGCTGGAGCCGCCGCCGGCGCTGTCGGCCAGTTCGCCGACCTCGGTCATCGCCATCAGGGACACGTCGCGGCCGATCTTGCCTAGGCTGCCGGCAACCAGGGCGAGCCAGGACGCCAGTTCGCCGATGCCGTCCCGCGCGACATGGCCATTCGCCGGTGCCGGCGCCAGGCCGAGCTCGTCCGCCAAAGCGTCGGCGACGGCGAACCCGTCCGGCCCGAGCGCCGAGAGATTGCCCGCCGCGCCGCCGAACTGGACCTGGAGGACCCGCGGGCGCAACTGTTTGAGCCGCTCGCGATGCGCGATCAGCGGCTGCGCCCAGCGCGCCGCCTTGAGGCCGAAGCCGATCGGCAGGGCCTGCTGCGACCGGGTCCGGCCGGCCATCGGGGTCGCCCGGTGGGCGTCCGCGAGCTTCTTCAGCTTCGCCACGATGCTCGCGAGCCGCCGGTCGGCGATCTCCAGCACCGCCTGCGCCTGGAGCAGAAAGCCGGTGTCGATAATGTCCTGGCTGGTCGCACCCCAATGGACGTAGGTGGCCGCCTCGCCGCCGACATGGCGGCGCAACTGGGCGACGAATTCGACGGTCGGGACGCCGGTGACGGCGGCATCGGCGCCGATGGCATCGAAATCGGCGCTGAAGTCTTCGAGAGCCTCGCAGATCCGCGCGGCGGCGTCCGGCGGAATGACGCCCAGCCGCCCCTGCACCGCCGCCAGCGCCGCCTCGACCCGCACCATCGCCGCCATGGCCGCCTCGTCGGTGAGCGCGGCATTGATCGCCGGGTCGGAAAACAGCGGCCCGATCAAGCGCGAGGCGAAGGGGCCGACCGTCACGGCGCCGGGCAGCGCGGCGGCGCGTCAGACATCGAAGAACACCGTTTCGCCGTCGCCCTGGAGGCGGATGTCGAAGCGGTAGACGGTCCGGCCGCGGCTCTGCGCCCGTTCGGCGATGAGCGTCGGGCGGCGCGCGGCGTCGACCGCGCCGAGCACCGGATCGGCGGCATTCGCCTCGGCCTCGTCGGAGAAGTAGAGCCTCGTATAGGCATGGGAGAGCATGCCGCGGGCGAACACGCAGACAACGATATGCGGCGCCTGCCAGGCATTGCCAAGGCCCGGCACAGGCCCGGGCTTGACGGTATGGAAGCGGAACGCGCCGTCCCTGTCGGTGCCGGTGCGGCCGAAGCCGTGGAAGCTGTCGTCGAGCGGCGCGTCGGCCCGGTCGTCCTCGGCGTGGCGATAGCGGCCGGCGGCATTGGCCTGCCAGATCTCGACCATGGAATCGGGCACCGGGTCGCCCTCCCCGTCCAGCACCCGGCCTTCGACGACGATATGCTCGCCGGCCGTGCCCTCCGTCGCCAGCACGTTGGCGGTGTAGCCGGTGTAGCGGATGCCGTCGGCAAGCTCCGGCGTCAGGCCGTAGAGGAAGAAGGGGCCGACGGTCTGGGATGCGGTCTGCTTTGCCATGCGGTGTTGCCCTACCCTTCCATCGGCGTCGCGTCGCGGCCCCGCAACACGATGTCCCATTCGTAACCGAGCGCCCATTCCGGCCGGGTGATCTCCATCGAGAAGTCGGCGACCAGCGCCTGCATCGCCTCCGGGCTCGGCGAGCCGTTGAAGATCGGGTCGAATTCGAGCAGCGGATCGCCGGGGAAGTACATCTGGGAGACCAGCCGGGTCGCGAACCCGGGCCCGAACAGGGAGAAGTGGATGTGGGCCGGCCGCCAGGCGTTGTAGTGGTTGCCCCAGGGATAGGCGCCCGGCTTGATCGTGACGAAGCGGTAGCGCCCGTCGGCGTCGGTCACGGTGCGGCCGGCACCGATGAAATTCGGATCGAGCGGCGCATCGTGCTGGTCGACCTCGTGGATGTAGCGGCCGGCGGCGTTGGACTGCCAGATCTCGACCATCGTCTCCGGCACCGCCCGGCCGTTCTCGTCGAGCACCCGGCCGGTGACGATGATGCGCTCGCCCATCGGCTCGCCGTTGACCCGGGCGTTGACCGTCAGGTCCGCCTCGCCCTCCGGCGCGGCCTCGCGTCCGAAGGACGGCCCGGTCACTTCGGAGAGCGTGTGCGGGATCGGCACCAGCGGTTGTTTCGGCGCGCGGAATTCGGTCGACGCATAGGCCGGATAGTCGTAGGCGGGATGCACGTCCCAGTCGCGGGCGCGGTAGGGCGCGGGATCGGCCATCATCGGTCTCCCTCTTCTTCTGCCATTTCGGCGAGCGTCCGCTTGGCGACGGCGAAGGCCCGGTTGGCCGCCGGCACGCCGGCATAGACCGCGACATGCATCAAGGCTTCGCGGATGTCTTCCGGCGTCGCGCCCGTGTTGCGGGTCGCGCGGACATGCATCGCCAGCTCCTCGTAATGGCCCAAGGCGCCGAGCAGCGCGAGGGTGAGCAGGCTGCGCGTCCGCCGGTCGAGCTGCGGATCGCTCCATACGTCGCCCCAGGCCCGCGCCGTGATGTGGCGCTGGAAGCCGGCGTCGAACGGCGTGGCGCCGGCCGAGGCCCGGTCGACATGGGCGTCGCCGAGCACGGCGCGCCGGGTCGCCATGCCTCTTTCGTAGGCGTCCCTTTCGGGGCTATCGCCGCCCGGTTCACCCACCGCCGTGCTCCTGCATGAAGGCGGCGATCGCGTCGGCCAGCGCCGCCGGCTGCTCGATGCAGGGCAGATGGCCGGACTCCGGGATTTCCAGATAACTTGCATCGGGAATGGCGCCGGCCAGTTCCCTGTTCATTTCCGGCGTGGTCGCGCCGTCCTCGGCGCCGCAGATCACCAGGGTCGGCACGTCGATCCGCGCGCAATGGCCGCGCAGATCGCCGTCCTTGAGCGCGTGGGAGACCCCGGCATAGCCGGCCGCCGGCGTGTGGACCAGCATGGTGCGCCAGCCGGCGAAGGCGACCGGGTCGGTCTTCGGGAAGCCGGCGGAGAACCAGCGCTGCAGGATGGCCTCCGCCATGCCGGCGATGCCGTCCGGGCCGAGGGCGTTGTCGATCCGCGCCTGCCACATGGCGTCGTCGCCGATCTTGGCCGCCGTGTCGCACAGGATCAGCGCCCGGACCTTGCCTGGATGGGCCTTGTGGAGCTGCTGCGCCGTCACCCCGCCGACCGAAAGCCCGCAGATCGTGGCGCGGTCGAAGCCGGCGGCGTCCATGACCCCGGCAAGGTCGTCGGCCAGCCGCTCGATGGCGTAGCCCCCCTCGGGACAGGATGTCAGCCCGTGGCCGCGCGTGTCGTAGCGCAGGATGCGGTAGCGGCCCGACAGGCGGGCGGTCACGACGTCCCAGGTCCGGAAGTCGGTGCCGAGCGAATTGGAAAACACCAGCTTCGGCCCATCGGCCGGCCCGTCGACCCGGTAGTGGACGACGATGTCGTCGATCTCGGCGAACTGCAATCCGTCCGTCATACGATGGCGGCCTCCCTCCCCGCTTCCGTTTCCGGCGCCACCATAGCGGGATAGGCCGGGCCCCTTCAACTCGGCAGGCTTGTCGCGGGGCGGCGGCCATTCGCAGCCGGTAGCCGAACGCATCGAAGCTTCAACATTCGGCAGAAGCCGAAAATTCTCTTCGAACAACCCAGATTGTCACCCCGGCCGACCGGAGGGAGAGCCGGGGTCCAGGGACACAGACAGAGACTGGCGGTTCGGCCCTGGACCCCGGATCTCCGCTGCGCTCCGTCCGGGGTGGCAATGGGAAGGCAGGGCCGAGCGCCTGCGCCCTCGCCGGCCTTGAACCGCGCCGCCTTTGACCGGACAATGGCGGCGCAGCGCCCACCGTGCGGCGCTTTCCGTTTCCCGCGAGGAGCCGGCCATGAGCGATCCGGTGATCGACCGGCACAGCGATGCCCTGATCGTTGTCGACGTGCAGAACGATTTCTGCCCGGGCGGCGCGCTCGCGGTCGACCGGGGCGACGCGATCGTGCCCGTCATCAACGCCCTGTCCGCCCGCTTCGCCCATATCCTGCTGACCCAGGACTGGCACCCGCGCGACCACAAGAGCTTCGCCAGCAACCATCGCGGCGGCGCGCCCTTCGACACGGTGGAGATGCCCTACGGCGCCCAGACCCTGTGGCCCGATCACTGCGTCCAGGGCACCCGCGGCGCCGAGTTTCACGGCCACCTGGACGTTGCGCGGGCCGAACTGGTTATTCGCAAGGGTTTTCGAAGCAACATAGACAGTTACTCGGCGTTCTTCGAGAATGACCGGAAGACGCCGACGGGGCTGACCGGCTATCTGCGCGAGCGCGGCCTGGGCCGCCTGTTCTTCGCCGGCATCGCGACCGACGTCTGCGTCGCCTATTCGGCGCTCGACAGCCAGGCCCAGGGCTTCGATACCGTCGTCGTCGAGGACGCCTGCGCCGCCATCGACCATGACGGCTCGCTCGACGCCGCCATGAAGCAGATGGCCATGCAGGGCGTCGCCCTCCTCTCCAGCGCCGCGATCCGGTAGGCCCCGACATGGATTTCTCGCTCTCCCGCGACCAGCTTGCCCTCCAGGCGAAGGCCCGGGAACTCGCCGAAGGCGTCTTCGCCGGCCGCGCCGCGGAGATCGACCGGACCGAAGCCTATCCGTGGAACAACGTCCGCGACATGACCGAGGCCGGCTTCTTCGGCATGACGATTCCGGAAGCCTATGGCGGCGGCGGGCGCAGCTATCTCGATACCGTGCTGGTGATCGAGGAGATGGCGAAGGTCTGCGGCCCGTCCGGCCGGATCGCCGTCGAGGCCAACATGGGCGCGATCGGCGCGATCATGGCCTATGGCAGCGAGGACCAGAAGAAGCTGGCCGCCGGCCTGGTGCTGGACGGCGACAAGCCGGCGATCTGCATCACCGAGCCGGAGGCCGGCAGCGCGGCGACCGACATGACGACGCGGGCGGAGCTCAGGGGCAACCGCTACGTCGTCAACGGCATGAAGCACTGGATCACCGGCGGCGGTGTCTCGCGCCTGCACCTGATCTTCGCCCGGGTGTTCGACGCCGACGGCGCGGACCAGGGCATCGGCGGCTTCATCGCAATCCGCGACGAAACCCCCGGCCTGCGCACCGGCAGGCGCGAGCCGGCGATGGGCCTGCGCGGCATTCCCGAGACCGAGGTCCATTTCGAGGACATGGAGATCGCGCCGGACATGCTGGTGATCCCGCCGCGCGGCCTGCGCAAGGGCTTCGCCGACCTGATGAACGCCTACAACAGCCAGCGCGTCGGCGCCGGGACGGTCGCCCTCGGCCTCGCCGCCGGCGCCTATAACCGGGGGCTCGACTACGTCCAGCGCCGCGAACAGTTCGGCCGGCCGATCGCCGAGTTCCAGGGCCTGCAATGGATGCTCGCCGACATGAGCATCCGGCTCGACGCCGCGCGGCTGATGCTGTGGCGCGCCGCCGCCAGCGCGGAGACGAGCGGCACCGGCTTCCCGGACCCGACGGCCGCGGCCCAGTCCAAGGTCATGGCCGCCGACCTGGCGATCGAGGTCACCAACGACGCCCTGCAGCTGTGGGGCGCCGCCGGCTATTCGCGCAACAATCCGATGGAGCGCTACGTCCGCGACGCCCGCATGTTCGCCATCGCCGGCGGCACGGCGCAGATCCTGCGCACCCTCGTCGCCTCGCGCATCCTCGGCCGCAAGCTGCCCCAGACCCGCGACGGCTATCAGAAGCTGGCCGAAGCGGAAGCGCGGGCGGCAGCAGAGTAGTTCATTGCGCCGGTCCGGATGGGAGTGCGACGGCCGATACGGTTATCCGCCCGTCAATGTCACCCCGGATGGAGCGAAGCGGAAATCCGGGGACCAGAGTCGCCCGGCACTGCCCTACCCGACGGCCTTGGGCCCCGGATTAAATCCGGGGCGGCAAAGTTGAGAATTCATGAGCGTTCTCGATACACGGCAGTCGCCCACGGCTGCCAGACGATCCTTGCGCCCTGCCCCTATTCCGCCACCTGCCGAATCTCGGTCTCGATCAGGTTGCGGCGCTCGAGGGTCTGGTGGACCGGGCACTTGTCGGCGATTTCGCGCAGGCGGGCGCGCTGTTCTTCGTCGATATCGCCCCAAACCTCGATGGAGCGGCCGAGCCGGTCGATCTTGCCGGCCTTCGCCTCACAGTCCGCGCAGTCCCTGGCATGAACCTTCTCGTGGCGGACGCGGGTCGCGATCCACTCGACCGGCCAGCCCTTGCGGTCCGCGTACATCCTGAGCGTCATGGTCGTGCAGGCGCCGAGCGCCGCGGCGAGATAGCCGTAGGGCGTCGGCCCGGTATCGGTGCCGCCGAAGGATTCCGGCTCGTCCGCCAACAGCCGGTGTTCACCGTCGTCGACGACCTGGGCGAACTTGCCGGTCCCGGCCTCGTAGACGATCAGTTCGCCGGGTTCAGGCTGCAGGCGCCGGTGTTCCGCCGCCTCCGGCTTCGGCAGGTAACGGGCCGCCCAGGACGCCAGCACGTCGGCGACATAGGCCGCGTCGGCGCGCCGGGTCAGCAGATGGTCGGCGTCGTCGAGCGACACGAAGCTCTTGGGATGCTTCGCGGCCTGGAAGATCGCCCCGGCATTATCGATGCCGACCGTCGCGTCCAGCGGCGCGTGGAATACGATCAGCGCCTTCTTGAGGGCAGCGATGCGTTCCGCCAGCCGCTGGCCCGCGATATCCTCCAGAAACTGCCGCCGGATCGTGAAGGAGCGGCCGGCGAGCCGGACCTCGGCTTCTCCTTCCGCCACGATCCTCTCGATGTCGGCCCGGAAATTGTGCGCGACATGGGCCGGGTCGGCGGGCGCGCCGACCGTGGCGACCGCCCGGGCTTCGGGAATGTCCGCCGCGGCTGCCAGCACCGCCGCGCCGCCGAGGGAATGGCCGACCAGCAGGTCCGGCGCCCGGCGGTTGGCGCGCAGCCAGTCCGCCGCCCGGACTAGATCTTCGACATTGGAAGAGAAATTTGTGTTGGCGAAATCGCCGCCGCTCGCGCCGAGGCCGGTAAAATCGAACCGGAGGGCGGCGAACCCGCGTTCGGCGAGGCCGGCGCTGATCCGCGCGGCTGCAAAGATATCCTTCGAGCAGGTGAAACAGTGCGCGAACAGCGCATGGGCCCGCGGTTCGCCCTCCGGCAGGTCGAGCCGCGCCGCCAGCCTGGCGTTCTGCGAGCCTTCGAACTCGATCCGTTCGGTCCTGCCTGCCCCGGTCGTACTGGTCATGGTCTGACACCTTGCGCCTTGCCGCTGCCGATAGACGGCATATGGTTGCCCGCCCGGCGATCGCCGCAGATTTTTCGCAAGCAGGGTTTCACATTGCTGTCAGGACGACATATCCGGCCCGGCCGGCCCGGCCGGAAAGCCGAGCTGCTGGCGCGGGAAACCGGCTGGCACGGCTATTTCCGCCTCGACCTGCTGACCCTGCGCCATACCCGCCACGACGGCTCGATGAGCCCGGCGCTGGAGCGCGAGATGTTCGAGCGCGGCCACGCGGCGGGCGTGCTGCCCTACGACCCGGTGCGCGACGAGGTTCTCCTGATCGAGCAGTTCCGGCCCGGTCCGTTCGCCGCCGGCGACCCGGAGCCGTGGCAGATCGAGATCGTCGCCGGCATGATCGACCGGGAGGGCGAGAGCGCCGAAGACGTGGTGCGGCGCGAGGCGACGGAGGAAGCCGGAATCGCGATCGGCGACCTGGAGCCGATCGCCGACATCTACACGACGCCGGGCGCATGCACCGAGCGGATCGCCCTGTTCTGCGGCCGCTGCGACCTGGACGGCGCCGGCGGCATCTTCGGCCTCGCCGGCGAGGACGAGGATATCCGCGCCTTTCCGTGCAGCATGGCCGAGATTCGCGACGCGCTGGCGGCGCGCGCCATCCGCAACGCCATCACCGTGGTCGCCCTGCAATGGCTGTGCCTGAACCGCGAGCGGCTGCGGACTATCTGGTAGCCGGTCGTTCGAAAATCCCGACACACCGCGCGCCCGTTCGCTGCACCGAATCGGCATCGCTCTATCCATCCATCCAGACTCCTCCATGCCACCCCGGATGGAGCGAAGCGAAAATCCGGGGACCAGGGTCGCAGGTAAATGCCGTGCCGGGCGACCCCTTCGACAGGCTCAGGGCAGGTTCTGGTCCCCGGCTCTCCCTTCGGTCGGCCGGGGTAACAATCGGGTTTGTTCTGCGGGAGCTGCGTCCTGCCCGGCATCGATATTCGAACCGGCCCGCCACCCGCCGCCCGGAAAGGTTGATAGGCGGCACGCGCCCGCCTAGGTTGCGCCATCGTCCGGCACTCGGAAGCGGTCTTCTGCGATGAATTTCAACGACGGTTTTGTCGGCACTATCGGCAACACCCCGCTCATCCGGCTGAAGGGCCCGTCGGAAGCGACCGGCTGCACCATCCTGGGCAAGGCCGAGTTCCTCAACCCCGGCCAGTCGGTCAAGGACCGCGCCGCGCTTGCCATCATCGAGGACGCCGAGCGCTCCGGCGCGCTCGGGCCCGGCGGCACGATCGTGGAAGGCACCGCCGGCAACACCGGCATCGGCCTCGCCCTGGTCGGCAACGCGCGCGGCTACCGCACGGTGATCGTCATTCCGGACAACCAGTCCCGGGAGAAGAAGGACATGCTGCGCCTGTGCGGCGCGGAACTGGTCGAGGTGCCGCCGGCGCCCTACCGGGACCCGAACAACTATGTCAAGGTGTCGGGCCGGATGGCGGAAAAGCTCGCCGAGACGGAGCCGAACGGCGCGATCTGGGCCAACCAGTTCGACAATGTCGCCAACCGCGACGGCCACTACCGCACCACCGGGCCGGAAATCTGGGACCAGACCGACGGCAGGGTGGACGGCTTCATCTGCGCCGTCGGCTCCGGCGGCACGCTGGCCGGCGTCGCGATGGCGCTGCGCGAGCGCCGGAAGGACGTGCAGATCGGCCTGGCCGACCCGATGGGCGCCGCCCTATGGCACTATTACGTCCACGGCGAACTGAAGGCCGAGGGCGACTCGATCACCGAGGGCATCGGCCAGGGCCGGATCACCGCCAATATCGAGGGGCTGGAGATCGACCACGCCTACCGGATCGACGACCGCGAGGCCCTGCCCTACTGCTTCGACCTGCTCCAGCAGGAGGGCCTGTGCCTCGGCGGCAGCAGCGGCATCAACGTCGCCGGCGCGGTCCGCCTCGCCGAAGAGATGGGGCCGGGCCACACCATCGTCACCGTGCTGTGCGACTACGGCAACCGCTACCAGAGCAAGATGTTCAACCCGGCCTTCCTGCGCGAAAAGGACCTTCCCGTGCCGGCATGGCTGGAGGGATAGACACGCGCATGACCTACGCCAATCCCACCGCCCTCGTCTCGACGGACTGGCTCGCCGCGCATCTGGATGCGCCGGACGTGCGCGTCGTCGACGCCTCCTGGTACCTGCCGGCGATGAACCGCGACGCGAAGGCCGAATACGCCAACGCCCACATCCCCGGCGCGGTCTATTTCGATATCGACGAGATTGCGGACACGGAGTCGCCCTACCCCCACACGCTCCCCAGTCCGGAGAAATTCTCCTCGCGGGTGCGCAAGCTGGGCCTCGGCGACGGCAACCGGATCGTGGTCTACGACGGCGCCGGGATTTTCAGCGCGCCGCGGGTCTGGTGGATGTTCCGCCGCTTCGGCCATGGCGACGTCGCCGTGCTCGACGGCGGCTTCCCGAAATGGCTGAAGGAGGGCCGGCCGACCGAGGCCCTGCCGCCGATGCCCCAGGAGCGGCATTTCACGCCGCGCGTCGACCACACGATGGCGCGGGACCTGCCCCGGATGCGCCGGATCGTGGCCGAGGGCCGCCGCCAGATCGCCGATGCCCGCTCGTATGACCGGTACACCGGCGAGGCGAAAGAACCGCGGCCCGGCCTGCCGTCGGGCCATATTCCGGGCAGCCTGAGCCTGCCGTTCCAGAAATTGCAGGACGGCGAGAGCGGCACGATGCTGCCGGCCGACGGGCTGAAGGCGGCGTTCGAGGATGCCGGGATCGATCTCGACCGGCCGGTGGTCGCGACCTGCGGCTCCGGCGTTTCGGCCTGCACGCTGGCGCTCGGCCTGCATCTGCTCGGCCACCGGGACATCGCGGTCTACGACGGCTCGTGGAGCGAATGGGCGGCCCAGCCGGACGCGCCGGTCGCCACCGGGCCCTGATCGGACTCCGATCCGCCGACAATGGCCGACGCGCTCGTCCTCGCCCGCATCCGGCCCTGCACCGACGACGATTTCGACGCCCTCGCCGCCCTGTGGGGCAAGGCCGGGCTGACCCGGCCGTGGAACGACCCTGCCGCCGATTTCGAACGCTGCCGCGCAACGCCGACCGCCGAACTCTTCGTCGCCGAACTCGGCGGCGCCGTCGTCGGCAGCGTCATGGCCGGTCATGACGGGCACCGGGGCTGGGTCTACTATCTCGCGGTCGATCCGGCTGTGCGGCGCAACGGCCTCGGCCGGCGCCTGATGCGCCGGGCCGAGGCATGGCTGAAACGGGCCGGCGCGCCGAAGGTCCAGTTGATGGTGCGCATGGACAATGCGCCGGTGCGCGCCTTCTACGACGCGCTCGGCTATGCCGAATCCGGCGTCGCGACCTTCGAGAAATGGTTCGACGACGAGGCGGCGGCGAAGAAGGCGGCGGCCGGAAGCGGCCCCGGCCCCGAAGCGGCAAAAGCGACCCTCGAGGTCACCATCACCTGGCTCGAGATGACGAAGCGGCCGACCCGCCCGTCCTTTGCCCGTCCCGGTGGCGTGGCGCTCATGCGCGCGCGCGATCCGGGCGTCGCCTTCTACCGTTATCTCTACGACCGGGTCGGGGCGGACTGGCTGTGGTACGAGCGGCGCAAGCTGGACGACGCGGCGCTCGACGCCATCGTCTCCGACGAGCGGGTCGACCTCTACGTGCTCTACCGCAACGGCGCGCCGGCCGGCTTTGCGGAGCTCGACCGGCGGCAGGACGGCGAGATCGAGCTGGCCTATTTCGGCCTGGTGCCGGAGGCGATCGGCCGGGGCCTCGGCGTCTGGCTGCTGCACGAGATCGTCGATATCGCCTGGTCCCACGAGCCGGAGCGGCTCTGGCTGCACACCTGCACCCACGACCACCCCCGCGCCCTGCCCCTCTACCAGCGCGCCGGCTTCGTCCCCTACCGCCAGGAGACGCAAACGATCCCCGACCCAAGGGCGGCGGGGCTGATTGCGTACCCGGCCGGCAGTCGGGCCGATTTGGATTAATCCGACGGAGCCGGCTGCGCCGGCTTTCCCGAAAACCTCCGGGCATCGTTCCGAACCTCCCCAATGCTGGGGAAGCGCCTCGTCAATGAGGGCGTCTATCTTCGGACGCTTGCGGCAATGCTGCCGGGGTTCTCCCCCCAGGGTAGCCGCCTGCCGCTCCTGAACGGGGTCGCAAATCGGTGATGCGCTTTGAATACGCCGGGTGGGCCGGCCCACATACGACTGCGACAGGGAACGGACTCGCCCCGGAGACGTGGCCGGGGTGACGGGCGGCCGGACAGACGACCCGTTCGAACGGACGGTCGAAACGCTTCTGGACGCCGCTTTCGACGACGCGCGCTGGGGCGATGCCTTCCGGGCGATCGACCGACTGTGCGCGCTCAACGGCGGCCAGTTCACGGCCCTGGCGGCAAACGGCGACGGCGGCGATCCCGAGGCGGTGTTCGCCGTGTGCTATATCGGCGGCGATCCGCGGCAGGAAATCGTCGCGGACTGGGTCGCGAACTACGCGGCGTTCAGCGAGAACATACCGCGGATCGGCAGGCTGCCGGCCTGGCGGCTGACCCACAACGAGGAGCTGTTCACGCCGGCCGAAAAACGCTCCTCCCTCATGTACAACGAGTTCCAGCCGAAATACGACTGCCGGGACCAGATGGCGGTGGTGGTGGACCGGCGACCCGGGGGCCGCCCCGAAGACGGCTGCCTGTTCTGGACCATGGCGAACGGCGAAGCCGGCTGGGAGCCGGACAAGCTGAAGCGGATCCGCGCCCTGCTGCCCCATATCCGCCAGGCCGTCCGGGTCCGCCGGGAACTGGCGGCGTCAGAGGCGCACGGCTATGCCGATGCAACCGCGTTGCTGGAGAACGCTGCGCCGGGCGCGGTATTTCTGGACCGCCGGGGAAGCATCGTCTCGGCCAACCGCGCGGCACAGCGGATGCTGCGCGACCGGGACGGCATCCACGAATGGCGGGGCGAATTGCGCGCCGCCGCGCCGCGCGATGACGCGCAACTCCGCAGACTGGTGGCCGGCGCCCTGCCGCGGATCGGGGGCCTTCCGGCCGGCGGGACCATGTCGGCGCAGCGTCCGTCCGGCCTGCCGCTCATCCTTCATGTCCATCCCGTCACGCCCGGCCGGGCCGATTTCGGCGCGGAACGGGTGGCGGCGCTGGTGCTGGTCCGCGATCCGGACGCCGGCCGGCTCGACCCTCAGGCGGTCGGCGATGCACTCGGCCTGACCCCTGCCGAGAGCCGCGTTGCCGTCCTGCTGGGGACGGGCAGGAGCGTTCGCGATATCGCGCGCGAGCTCGGCCGCTCGGAGAATACGGTGCGCTGGACCCTGAAGAACGTCCTCTCGAAGACGAATTCGGCCCGCCAGGCCGATCTGGTCCGGCTCCTGCTTCAGTTGCCGCCGGGCGATCGGGGCCCGTAGGCCCGACCGGGCCGGCGGCGGCGGGCGGGGTTCCGTCGCGGAGCGCTCAAAACCGGTAGGTAACGCCCAGCATCACCACGGGATAAAACTTGAAATTGTCCAACTGCCCCTTGAGGTCCGCGTGCTCTTTTTCGAGATCGGCGCTCAGAGCAGCCTGGTCGCTGCAATCCCCCCGAACCGTTGCCCGGCCGCTTTCGGAAACGCTGAAACTGCACGAAGAACCGCCAACCTCCGCGCGGCCCGAAACCGAAAGCTTGGGCGCGCCCTGATAGATGACGCCGGCATCGGCGAAGAAGGAGAAACCGGGTCCGTCCGCCCGTCCGCTCGTCCAGCCTATTCCGAGATAGGGCGCGATGGCATTGAAACCCAACTCCGCTTTCAGGTCGCCGCTGTAGCTTTCGTCGCCGGCGCCGAAGTCGCTGGTGCGAGAGGCGAACGTAAACTTGTTCCCGTTGTACAGCACGCCGGCCGTGACCCTGAAACCGTTCTGGAACGGATGCCAGTCGCCCAGCAGTCCGAGAGACAGAAGCTGCACGTCGACGGAATACCGGTTGCCGGCGCTGGATTCTTTTCTGTCGAAGCTGAAATAGTTGGCCATGGCGCGGACCGAGAAGGACCGGGAGATGTCGTATCCGACCGAAACCCCGGCTCCCAGCGTGCTCCCGTGAGCTCCGACCGTCATCGAACCGTCCTGCGCCCTGGCGGCGGCAGGCAGGACCGAAGCGGCAAACAGGAAAGCGGCACACGCGGCGAAGGCCGCGGTCGTTCGGTTCGGCATGGAAAAACGCCCCCATTTTGCTGGCGGTGGAAGCGCCTTATCCGGACTGCCGCGTTTCCTGTCCCCACCCAAATGGGCGGTTTCGGCCGGAAAATTCCCGGCCGGATTGTCTCCTCCGTTGCGTCGCGGTTCGGTTCGAAGTCCGGTCCGGCCGCTGTCGAAAGCCGCGTTGCCGACCTACCGGGACCGGGCAGCCGGATCGATTTGCGTTGAACCGGCGGAGCCGGCCGCGCCGGTCGGCGTCGCCGGGATCGCCGCCTGAGGCGGCCGCCTGCCGCTCCTGGACGGGGCCTCCTGGCGTCCCATCGTCAATACGGCTCCAGGTCGTGGAAATCCGGAAAACCGAAGCCCGTCAGCCTGAAAACCTCAACTGACTTTTTCAGCAGCATCGACCCATTGCAGTCATCGGCAGACGATCGGTGGCCTATCCGCCCGGGCACAGGGAACGAAGCTTCTCATCCGTTGCTTCAGCATGGTTGCGGATCGAATCGATAAGATCCTGCGTGAGCGTTGGAGCACGCCAGTACCGCGGCCTCATGAGGAATATCTCGAATGTCGACGTCGGCCGGAAGGGGGCCCATTGAAGGGTCGGCCCTTCGTATTTCAGGGCGGTCAGCACATCGACGATCGCGATACCGACCCCTCGGGAAACGAGTTCACAGGCGGAATAGGTGGTGAATGTCTCAATCCGGCGGCCGGGCCGGATGCTGCGATCGTCAAGCGCTGTTTCAACCGCGAGGCGCCAGTGATCGAAGTTCGAAAGCGAAATCAGGGTTTGTCGATCCAGGTGCATGGAGTCGACGACCGGGAGGCCCTGAAACGCATGAGCCGCGGGATACACACAGACCAATGGGACCGACATCAACAAGTCCTTTGACACGCCGTTGTCGCTGCCGCTCGAAAGTCCGATACCAAACTCGACCCGGCCTGCCGCGACCCACTCCATGATCCATCGCGAGCTTCGCACCGGCATCGACATCGAGACATTCGGATTGTCGCTCAGGAATGTCGCCGTAATGTCCGGCAGCCAGCTGTGGGCGATAAGCGGCATTGCCGCCATGACGATCTCGCCGTGGCGGTCGTTCTTCAGGTCATCGGCGTAACGCGACAGATGATCGAGCCCGAGATACGTCCGCTCGATCTGGTCGAAGAAGGACTGCGCGGCCGCGGTCGGCTGGAGCCGGTTGCCGACCCTGTCGAACAGCGCCACGGCCAGATGTTCCTCAAGCCGGCGCAGATGTTTGGTCACCGAGGGTTGACTCACATTCAGGCGGCGCGCCGCCGCGGTCACGGAGCCCGCTTCCATCGTGGCCTTGAACGCCTCGACCTGGCGAATATTCAGATCCATGGTCGATCCTCCTGCCCGAAATTATAACTTTTTTTTCGTATAAGGCGAAAAAGATGAATTTTCGGCTATGATTTGATTGCGGCTACAGTGGGGAAACCCGGCAATCGCCTCACCGAATATCCGCGCCATGCTCGACAATGGGACCAGCGCCCCACCGCAAACCCGCGATCGATGGAACCTTCTCGCGTTCCCGATCGAAACCTATCGGGCGCGGCTCGCCTCGGTGCAATCGGATCTGACGAATAAAGGACTCGCCGGTTGTCTTTTGTTCGACCCCGAGAACATCTACTGGCTGACCGGCTATCAGACGATCGGCTATTTCACCTTTCAGGCGCTCTATGTCAGCGCGACTGGCTTGCCGACTCTGGTGTCCCGGTTCGTCAACCGCGACCTGGCGTTGGCCCATCCCACGATCGGAGATGTCGCGGCCGTTACGGACACGGATGACCCGATCGAGCGCCTGATCGCGTTTCTCAAGGCCGGCGGCCGCGCGCCCCTCGGGATCGAGACAACATCCTGGTATCTCACCGCGCAGGACTACACGCGTCTGATGGCCTCGGGCGCAGGGCCCTTCGCTGACTGGACAGGGGTCATCGAAGCCTGGCGCCCCGCAAAAAGCGACGCCGAGATCGAGCGCATGCGCCGGGCCGCCCGCGCCGCCGAGGCCGGTCTCGACGCCGCGATAAAAGCGGTCGCACCCGGCAAGACCGAGAACGACATCGCCGCCGCAATGTTTGAAGCGAGCATTGCGGCGGGCAGCGAGTATCTGGGCCATCCGCCCCTGGTCGTGACTGGAGAGACGACAGCGCTCTGCTTTGCAATGTGGCGTCGGCGGACGGTCGAGGTCGGCGACGTCGTGCTGTTGGAAACGGCAGGCTGCATCGATCGCTATCACGCCATGCTGTCCCGCCCGGTCGTGGTCGGAGAGCCGCAGACGCGTCATCGCCAGGCCGCAGACGCCTTACGAGGTGTGCTCGAGGCGGCTGTCGAGAGCATTCGGCCCGGCCGCACGTCGGGCGAGGTCGATGAGCGATGCCGACAAGTCGTCGAGCGGCAAGGGCTGGGACGCTACTTCAAGCACCGGGCTGCCTACGGCATCGGCATCGGCTTTCCGCCGAATTGGTCGGAAGGGCACATCTACGCCATCCGGCCGGACGATCCGCTGGTGCTGGAACCCAACATGACTTTTCATGTCATCCCGACTCTTTTCCTGGACGATTTCGGGATGTGTTTCAGCGACAGCGTGCAGGTGACTGAAGACGGCTGTGAGCTGCTGACTCAGTTCCCGCGAGACCTCTTTGTCATCGAACCCTAACCGCAGAACCATCGTGATGGAGCAAACCATGACCCCGAAATCCCTCGTTCGCCTCTTGCCCGTCGGCGCCGTTGCCTTGACGACCGCAGCCGCTGTCGCCACTTCCGCCGTTGCCGCCGAAAAATGGGACATGCCGGCGGGCTATTCCGCAAAGAATTTCATCACCAAGAGCTACATCGCCTTCGCCGAGGCGGTGACCGGGAACTCCGGCGGCAAGCTCACCATCGTCGTTCATCCGGCAGGTTCGCTTTACAAGGCGTCGAAGATCCTCCGCGCGGTCCGGTCCGGCCAGGTACCGATCGGCGCCCGCTACATGGGCGCCCATTCCAAGGAAGACCCGATCTTCGGGGTCGACACCGTGCCTTTCCTTGCCACTGACGCGGCAGAGGCGTGGAAGCTGTATCAAGTGTCCAAGCCGGCACTGGAAGCCGCTTTGGAGAAGCGCGGTATGAAGCTTCTGTTCACCGCCGTCTGGCCGCCCCAGGGGCTGTTCACGAAGAAGCCAATCAACACCATCGCCGACATGAAAGGCGTCAAATTCCGGGCCTACGACGCGACGACGGCGAAACTGGCGCGGCTCATGGGTGCAATTCCGACCAAGACGGAAGCCACGGAAATCGGCCAGGCCTTTTCAACCGGAATTGCCGAGAGCATGATCGCGTCGGGCGCAATCGGCGTGTTTCGCAAGATGTGGGACTACACAAAGTATTTCTACGAAGTGAACGCCTGGCTCCCGAAGAGCGCCGTAGTCGTCAACAAGGCCGCCTGGGACAAGTTGGACGGCAAGACCAAACAGGTCGTCCTGGCTGAAGCCGCCAAGACCGAAAAAGCGGTGTGGGAGGCCATGAAGCCGACCAACGATTTTTACAAGAAGACGATGGCGAAGAACGGCATGGAGGTCGTCGAACCGAGCGCGGAGCTGCAGTCCCAATTCAAGAAGATCGGCCAGGTGCTTGGCAGCGATTGGGCAAAGGCTGCCGGGGCAAATGGCCAGAAATTGATCGAGGCCTACCGGAAATAGGGTAGAAGCGGGGGGGGGGGGGGGGGGGCGGGGGCCCCCCCCCCCCCCCCCCCCCCCCCGACACCCGCGCGAGGGGGGGGGGGGGCGGCGGGCGGGCGGGGGAGGGCCGACGGAGAAATAAAA
>VXNK01000123.1 GCA_009840595.1 Rhodospirillaceae bacterium
GGGGAAGGGGGCGACCGACATTCCCAAATCGGGAATGGCGGTCGCGGTGGTAGCGGGGGGGCGCTTTGCCCCCGGCCTTCCGGCGTTCGGCGCGCCGGCCCGCACGTCCGCCCGCTCCCGCCCGCCTATTGCGGCGGGGGCGGGATCTGGATGCCGCGCTGCACCGCCGGGCGGCTGCCGACGGCGTCGAACCAGCGCTTGACGTTCGGATAGTCCGCCAGGTCGATCTCCTGCCACTCGTGCCGGAGCACCCAGGGCCAGGTCGCGATGTCGGCGATGGAATAGCCGTCGCCCGCCAGGTGGTCGCGGCCGTCGAGCCGCCGGTCGAGCACGCCGTAGAGCCGGCGCGCCTCCGTGCCGTAGCGCTCGATGCCGTAGGGCACCTTCTCCTTCGCCGCGCGCAGGAAATGGTGCACTTGGCCGAAGATCGGGCCGATGCCGCCCATCTGGAACATCAGCCACTGGATGACCTCCATCCGCGGCGCCGGCGCGGCGGGCAGGAAGCGGCCGAATTTCTCCGCCAGGTAGATCAGGATGGCGCCGGATTCGAAGACCGCGATCGGCGCGCCGTCCGGCCCGTCGGAATCGACGATGGCGGGAATCTTGCCGTTCGGGTTGATCGCCAGGAATTCCGGCGCGAACTGGTCGCCCTTGCCGATATGGATCGGGTGGACGGTGTAGTCCGCGCCCAGCTCCTCCAGCATGATCGAGGCCTTGCGGCCGTTCGAGGTGGACCAGGTGTACAAGTCGATCATGGCGGGGTTCCGTCGCGGCTGGTGGAGAGACGGCGCTATCGATAGCGCGCCGGGCGCCGGAAACCAAACGGAATGAAACCGACCGGATTGCGGCGTGGCATTGCGGGGCGCCATTGCGGGGGCGGCATTGCGGGGGCGGCGCGGAAGCCGCTATCGTCGCGCCGTCTTCGTCAGCCGGCCGCGATGCGCCGGGAACAGCCGAGCGGGCCCCCAAGCCATGTCCGATGCCATGTCCCATGCCATGTCCCATGCCAAGTCGGGGAATTTCTGCGCCTTTACCTTCGACAACGCCCGCGAGTTCGTCGGCCGGGAAATCGGCGTCACCGCCTGGCACCGGGTCACGCAGGACCAGGTCGACCGGTTCGCCGACGTGACGCGCGACCATGACTGGATGCATGTCGACCCCGAACGCGCCCGGCGCGAGCTGCCGTATGGCGGCACCATCTCCTTCGGTTTCTACACCCTGTCCCTGCTCACCGCCTTCTCCCACGAGGTCGGCCTGTGGCCGGACGGCGCGGACTACGGCCTGAATTACGGGCTGAACCGGGTGCGCTGGATGGCGCCGGTGCCGGTCGGCAGCCGGATCCGCGGGCGCTTCGTCCTCGAAGCCTTCGATCCGCACCCGAGCGGCGGCTACCTGAGCACGACCCGCGCGACGGTCGAGATCGAAGGCGAAGAAAAGCCCGCCATGGTCGCCGAATGGCTCGGCCTGTTCATGCGCGGGGCGGACGCGGCCTGATCCGTCGATTCCGCTGAAATCGACAGGCCCGCGCGCCGACCGGGACCGGGCCCTTGTGCCTGACGACAACTTCGGCTTGAGTCCGGGGGCCGGCCGGCCCTATGCCTTGCCGGGCCGGTCGGATGCCGGCGCCTCCAGCACCCGGGAAACACCGCATGACCAGCCTGCAAGGAAAGACCCTGTTCATCACCGGCGCGACGCGCGGCATCGGCCACGCCATCGGCCTCCGGGCGGCGCAGGACGGCGCCAACATCGTCGTCGCCGCCAAGACGACCGAGCCGCACCCGAAGCTGCCCGGCACCATTTACACGGCCGCCGAGGACATGGAAAAGGCCGGCGGCAAGGCGCTCGCCCTGCCGGTCGACGTGCGCGACGACGCCGGCCTGCGCGACGCCATGGCAGCGGCGGCGGAAGCCTTCGGCGGCATCGACATCCTGGTCAACAACGCCAGCGCGCTCAGCCTGACCGACACACCGTCCACGCCGATGAAGCGCTACGACCTGATCATGGGCATCAACGTGCGCGGCACCTTCGCGGCGACCCAGGCGGCGTTGCCGTATCTCAAGGAGGCGGCCAACCCGCACATTCTGACGCTCAGCCCGCCGCTCGACATGAACCCGCGCTGGTTCCGCGATTCGACCGCCTACACCATGTCGAAGTTCGGCATGTCCATGTGCGTGATCGGCCATGCGGCGGAGTTCGCGCGCTACGGCATCGCCGTGAACGGCCTGTGGCCGCGGACCTTCATCTCGACCGCCGCGCTGAAGCTGGTGCCGGGCATGGACTGGGAGACGGCGCGCAAGCCGGAGATCCTGGCCGACTGCGCCCACATCGTCCTGACCCGCGACGCCAGGAGTTGCACCGGCAACCTGTTCCTCGACGAGGATGTGCTGGCGTCGGAAGGCATCGCCGATCTGGACAAGTACCGCAACCATCCGGACAAGCCGCTCGCCATCGACTTTTTCGTCGACGGCTTCGGGGAGTAGGGTCGGGCGCGGGCCGGGCAGGGGATACGGGGAGAAACAGCCATGCTGACGACACTCGGCGAAGCCATCGAGAAGGCCGCGGCGGCGTTCGGCGACAAGCCCGCAGTGATCTTCCGCGACCAACCGTGCAGCTTCGACGCGCTGAACCGGCGCGCCAACCGGGTCGCCAACGCCCTGGTGGCACAGGGCATCGAGCCCGGCGACCGGGTGACCCTGTGCGGCCAGAATTCGACGGACTGGATGGCGGCCTATTACGGCGTTGCCAAGGCCGGCGCAGTGCTCAACCCGGTCACCGCCATGCTGACGGCGGGTGAGATCGGCTACATCGCCGGCAATTGCGGCGCGAAATTGCTGATGGTCGGCGCCGGCAAGGGCGACGGGCTTTCGGAGGCGCTTGCCGATACCGCTGTCGAGCGAGTCGTCCTGTTCGAGGGCGACGGGCCGGCGGACGCGACACCGTTCGAGGACTTTATCGGCGACGCTCCGGAAGACTTCGAATGCCGGCCGCGCGGCCTCGATGAGTTGGGCGCCATCGGCTACACCTCGGGCACCACCGGCCATCCCAAGGGCGCGATGATGTCCAACCGCGCCATCGCGGTCAGCACGGCCGGCACCGCCATGATGCACGGAAGGACCGCGAACGACACCGTCGTCACCGCGCTGCCCTGCTCCCACGTCTACGGCAAGGTGGTGATGAACTGCTCCGTCTGGTACGGCGCGACGCTGGTGCTGCACGAGCGGTTCGAGGCCGAGCCGATGCTGCGTTCGGTCGAGCGATACCGCGCGACCATGCTGGAGGCCGTGCCGACCGGCTTCATGTACATGCTGGCCGACCCGACCATCGGCAAATACGATTATTCGAGCCTGGAGCGCATGACCTGCGGCGGCCAGACCTTCCCCGCCGCGACCTGCGCCGAGGTCGAGGCCAAATTCGGCGCCACGCTGATGGAACTTTGGGGCATGACCGAACTGGCCGGCCCCGGCACCACCCACGCCTGGTCCTGCGAACGGCGGCTCGGCTCCATCGGCGTCGCCCTGCCCTATGTCGAGGCGCGGATCGGCGGCCTGGAGGACAGCGCCGAGACCATGCCGCCGGACGAGCCGGGCGAACTGCTGATCCGCGGCCCCATCGTCATGATGGGCTACTACGGCAACGAGGCCGCGACGCGGGACTCCATGGCCGCCGACGGCTGGTTCCGCACCGGCGACGTCTGCACCCGCGACGCGGACGGCTTCCTCTGGGTCGTCGACCGCAAGAAGGACATGATCAACACCGCCGGCTTCAACGTCTACCCGGCGGAGCTGGAGCGGGTGCTGGCGGCGCATCCCGATGTCTCGATGGTCGCGGTCGGCGGCGTGCCCGATGCCCAGAAGGGCGAGCTCGCCAAGGCCTATATCGTGCCGCGGCCCGGCAGCGACCCGGACGCCGACGACATCGTCGCCCACTGCCGCAAGACGCTCGCGCCCTACAAGGTGCCGCGCAAAATCCAGTTCGTCGCCGACCTGCCGACCAACCCGACCGGCAAGATCCTGCGTCGCGAACTGCACACCATCGACGACGGCGCCTGAACCGTTGTCTTGCAAGAACCGATGGTGCCGCCCCGGATGGAGCGGAGCGGAAATCCGGGGACCAGAATCGCCCGGCACAGCCTCGCCTCGTGGCCCTGGACCCCGGATTGAATCCGGGGTGGCACCTTTTGCTATCGAGGCAGCGACGAACAAGCGGCTGTCACAGCATATTGCCGGATTCCTCCTGACACCGGAGGGAAATCCGGCATTGCGCAGTCAACGCTTCGATCCCCGAACGAAAGGCCCGGCATGACATCGCCTTACAGAATCTTCGGCAGCGAGATGTCGCCCTATTCGGTCAAGGTGCGCGCCTGGTTCCGCTACAAGGCGCTGCCGCATCTCTGGCTGCAGCGGGCCTGGCACAGCGACGAGTTCAAGGCCCGGGCGCGGCTGCCGCTGATTCCGCTGGTCATCACGCCGGACGACCGGGCGCTCCAGGATTCGACGCCGCTGATCGAAACGCTGGAGGCCGAGCATCCCGCGCCGTCGATCCATCCCGAAGACCCGGCGCTGCGCTTCCTGTCGGCGCTGATCGAGGAGTATGGCGACGAGTGGGGCAACAAGCTGCTGTTCCACCACCGCTGGCACGCGGAGGTCGACCGGCGCGGCGCCGCGCTGGGGCTGGCCCGCGCCTTCGATCCCGACGGCGCGCCGGAGGCGGTCGGGGCCGCGGCGGAAAAGATCTACGAACGCATGGTCGGGCGGCTGCATTTCACCGGGTCCAGCCCGCAGACCGCGCCGCTGATAGCCCGCTATTTCGACGATCTGCTCGCCATTCTCGAACCGCATCTGGCGGCGCGGAAATACCTGTTCGGCGGCCGGCCCGCCTTCGCCGATTTCGGCCTCGCGCCGCAGGTCTATACGATGTCGCAGGACCCGACCTCGGCCTCCGTGCTCCGGGTGCGCGCGCCGAACATGCTGGCTTGGTCCTTCCGGATGCTGGAGCCGCGCAACGACGGGCCGTTCGAAAGCTGGGACGGCCTAAAGGACACCCTGAGCCCGCTGCTGGCGAACGCCGGCGCCTTCTTCCTGCCCTGGTCGCGGGCCAATTCCGACGCCCTGGAAGCCGGCGCGGACAGTTTCAGCGTCGATCTGCCCGGCGGCGCCTATGTCCAGGGACCGCAGAAATACCACGCCCGTTCGCTGGTCGCGCTTCGCCAGAAATACGCCGCGGCGAAGGATGCGCCGGGCCTCGATGCCATCCTCGCCGAAACCGGCTGCCTGCCCTGGCTGGAATAGTGGTCCCGACCGCGCAGCCGCCCGGTGCGGCGCGGCGTCAGCCCTCCAGCACGCCGGGGTTCATCCGCCCGTCCGGGTCCAGGGCGGCGCGGATCCGGCGGTGGATGTCCGCCTGGGCCGGAGTCAGGCGCGACAGGAGCGGGTAGTAGCGCCCGATCTGCATGTGCGCGGCGCCGTGCGCCTGCAGGATTTCGGCGGCCGCGTTCCGCAGTTCGAAGACCAGCGCGCGCCCGCGCGGATTTTCCGGCGCCTCGCGATGCAGCTTCACCTGCTCGGGCGTCGCGTGGGCGAGGTGAAACGGGCTCAGCCGGTCGGGCCAGAAGAATTGCGGCTCCACCAGCACGCAGCGCGGCGCGAGGACGGTGAGGACGGTGCAGGTCACGCCGGCATCCGCCATGTCGCCGGCGGCCGTCTGGAAACGGTCCCGCAGCGCCGCCATGCAACCGGCGGCGCGGGTGAGGCCGAGCGCGCCGTGCACCGGCAGCCAGTTCTCGCCGCGCGGGCCGAGCAGGGCGGTAATCGGCCCGAACGGCCGGGCGCGGGTCACGCGCGGTATGGTGTCCGGGAGGTCGCTGCCGCCGCGCTGGGCCAGCTCGGCCCGCAGCGCCTCGGCCCGGGCGGCGGCATGGCCCGCATCGTCCCCTTCGATGGAAAGGTGCAGCGAATAGTCCGCCCGTTCCAGGAAGCCCAGGCCCTCGGCCGGCAGGCGGGCGGCGCGCGCCAGGCCGCCGGTTCCGCGCGCCACGCCGGAGACGGCGCCGAGCTTCTCCCGGAACCCGATCCGCCGGTCGAGAATGTTGCGGTGCGCCTGACGGTCGAAGCTGAAGCATTCTCCGAGGCCGGGCCGGCCGGCGAGCGCGGTCTGAGCGTCGAGCATCGCCAGCGGATCGTCGAACGCCATCGACAGGAAGGCTTCGCCGCCGGCGACCGGGGCCAGCCGCAGGGCAACCCGCGCCTTTATGCCGAATGCGCCGCAATCGCCGATAAAGAGGCCGGTCGGGTCCGGGCCGTGGGGCAGGGCGTCGACCGCTTCGGGGCGCAGCACGCCGGTGTGCAGCAGGCGGCCGTCGGAGAGGACGACCTCCAGCCCGAGCACGCTGCCGGCTATGCTGCCGGCCGAGCCCGAGCCGAAAAACATGGCGTTGTGGGATACCGCGCCGCCGACCGTGGAAACCCCGCCGGAGAGCGGGCCGAAGGAAGGCGGGCGGAAGCCGGTGCCGCGCAGGGCGTCGTGCAGGGCCGCCCAGGTGCAGCCGGCCTCGACTATGGCATGCCGGTTTGCGGTATCGATCTCCGCGACCGCCGAGAGCCGGGACAGATCGAAAAGGACGCTGCCCTCCGCCGACGGCGTGTATCCCCCGGTGTAGGACATGCCGCCGCCGCGCGGCACGATGGCGAGGCCGCTTTCCGTTGCGGCGGCAACGGCCCTTTGCAGGGCCGGAAGCGTTTCGGGGGCGACGATACACAGCGGCAAGGCCCCGGCCGGGCCGGTGACATCGTGGGACAGGCCGGCCAGCCGTTCCGGATCGGTGACGATGCCGTCCGCGCCGACCGCCGCCCTGAGGCGGTCCGGAACCGGCATTCCGGCGGACGCCCCGGTCATCCGTCGCCGTGCAACGGGCACAGGGCCAGCGGGTCGTCGCAGCGCTCGATGCCGGCGCCGCGGCGGGCCGCCCGGTCCAGCAGCGCCTTCATGTCCCCCTCCTGCGCTGCGCGGCACAGCGCGTCGTTGCCGGCGGCGCCGAGCACGGCCCCGGTAAAGCGGGCGTGCAGCAGGTCCACCGGCGGATCGTCGGGCAGGCGCCAGGCGCCGGCGACCGTCCGTTCGTTCCAGTGTCGGTAGAGCAGGCTGTCGCGCGCCCAGTACCAGGCGGCCGCCAGATGCGCCCCGTCCCAGCGCGGCCGGAGGTCGGGGCAGGCCGGCGCGCCGGAGGTTTCGGGACCGCCGTCCGCGCCGGCCGGGGCCTGGGCCAGCGTCAGGCGTTGCACCGCAACCGGCCCGTCCGCCGCCACGGCGGCGGCGAATGCGGCGCCGGTGCCTTCGCCGGCCAGGTCGCACTCGCGGATGTCCAGAGCGTCGAGGCAGCCGCCGAGCCAGTCGACGACCGCCGGCAGGCCGGGAACCGGCGCGGGATCCGATTCGCCGTTGCCGGGAAGGTCGATGGCGATGGCCGGACCGCGGCGGCCCAGCCGCACGAGCCGGTCGTCCAGTTCCGCCGACCAGCCCGGCGTGCGGTGCAGCAGCACGGCCGGGCGCCCGTCCTGCGGTCCGGCGAGGCGGACATGGGCCGCACCGTCCGGCGTGTCGATGAAGCGGCGGCGCACCGGGCGCGCACCGGAGGGATCAAGCGACGGTTGCGGCGCGGCCGCCTGGCCCGGATGCGCCGCCATGATGTCGCCGACGGCCGCGCCCCAGGCGTCGCGGTCGGCGCCTAGCCGATGCACGGCGATACGGTCCGGGAGCGTATCGGGCAGCCGGTCGAGATGGGGGAACAGCAGGTCGTCTTCCCGCGCCACGATGGCGACCGGCACCTGCACGCCCGCCAGCGGGCCGGTCCCGTCGAACCGGAAGGCGGCGGCATAGGCCGGCCGGTAATGGTCTCCGGCGCGCAGGAAATCGTCCACGACGAGCTGGTGGAAATCGAGCGGCGGCGGATCGCGCGGCAGCCGGCCGAGGTTGCCGGCGGCATACCAGGGAAAGAAGGTGAACTGGTCGCGCACCCGCGCCCACAGCCAGGCGACGTGGGCGCCGTCCCAGGACGGGCGGAACGGCGGCAGATACGCGCGCAGCAGTTCCTCCTGTTCGGCAGGCGTGAAGACCGGATAGCCGTCCATCACCGCGACCGAAACCCGGTCGGGATGGCCGAGCGCCAGATCCATCGCGATGCAGGCGCCGGTATGGGTGCCGTAGACCGGCGCCCGGGCGATGCCCAGCGCCGTCATGGCTTCGGCCAGCGCGTCGGCATAGTCGGCGCTCGACGGCCGGTCCATCGTCAGCGGATCGGAGCCGCCGAAGCCGGGCGTATCGAAGCCGAAGACGGTGAAGCGGCCGGCCAGCCGCTCCATCAGCGGCAGCAGGGCGACCGACGAGCGCGGCGATTCGTGGAGCAGCACGGCCGGCGGGCCGCTCCCGGCATAGCGGAAACTGACTTCGCGCCCGCCGAGATCGACAGTCTGGCGCTTTATCCGGAAAGCCATCGCATCTGCCTCAGTGCGCGGCTTGCGGGGCCGGCCCCGCCGTACCTTCGCGCCGCCGCGAGACGTGCCAGGGCACGAAGGCGCGCTCGGCGAGTTCGACGGTGTAGAACAATATGGTGCCAACCACGGCGAGCAGCAGTATTGCCGCAAATATCCGCGTCGTGTCGAAGGTCGGCTGCGCCGAATCGATGACGAAGCCGAGCCCGGCCTGCGAGGCGACAAACTCGCCGACGATGGCGCCGATGAAGGCGAAGGAGATGCCGACCTTCATGCCGGCGAACATGCTCGGCAGCGCCGTGGGAAAGCGGATCTTCCACAGGGTCTGCATCGCCGATCCCCGCATCGACCGGGCGAGATCGAGCATGTCGGGCTCCACGGAGCGCAGCCCGAGCACGGTATCGATGACGATCGGGAAGACCGCGATCAGGAAGGCGATCGCGACCTTGGGTTCGATCCCGGCGCCGAACCAGACGATGAAGAGCGGGGCGACGGCGACCTTCGGGATCGAGTTTATCGCCACGAGAAAGGTGTAGAGCGTCTGTTCGACGAAGCGCGAAAAGACGATTCCGATCGCCATGGCCAGGCCGACGACGACCGCCAGCAGGAAGCCCAGCGCCGTCTCCTTCAGGGTTTCCAGCGTATGCATGCCGTACCACAGCGGCTCCGCGGCGATATCGGCCAGCACGCGCGAGGGCGCCGGCAGGAGGAACGGCTTGATGCCGAAGACGATCACCGCCCCTTCCCAGATCAGGCCGAAGCCGAGCAGCACCAGGGCGACATTGAGGATCCGCCCGTTCCTGGTCGACCAGAAGTCCATCGCTACTGCCCCCGTTTCATGACGCCCAGCCCCTCGAAAATCTCCCGGATGTGCCGGACATAGCCCGAGAAAGCCGGCGTCTCCCTTATGTCGAGCGCGCGCGGCCGGTCGAGATCGATATCCAGGATTTCGACGATGCGCCCCGGATTGCGCGACATCACGACGACCCGGCTGGACAGGAACACCGCTTCGGGAATGCTGTGGGTGATGAAAACGATCGTCTTGTGGGTGGCTTCCCACATGCGCTCGAGTTCCAGGTTCAGCTCATCCCGGGTAATGGCGTCCAGCGCGCCGAACGGCTCGTCCATCAGCAGCAGCGACGGATCGCGGATCAGGCCGCGGCAGATCGCGACGCGCTGGCGCATCCCGCCCGACAGTTCCCAGGGATAGCGGTCGGCGAAATCCTCGAGCTCGAACAGGTGGAGGAGGTCGAGCGCCTTGTCGCGCCAGTCCGCCGTCCTGAGCCGCGCGAATTCGATCGGCAGCAGGATATTGTCGAGCACCGAGCGCCAGTCGAGCAGCACGTCGCGCTGGAAGACGATGCCGGTATCCCGGGGCGGCTCGACGACGGGCTGGCCGCGGATTGCGACGTCGCCGGCCGTCAGATCCTCCAGGCCGGCGATGCATTTGAGCAGGGTGCTCTTGCCGCAGCCGCTCGGCCCCAGGACGCTGATGAATTCGCCGTTGCGGATATCGAGGTCGATCGCCTTGAGCGCTTCGACGTCGCCGCGTTCCGAATGGTAGGTTTTGTCCAGGCCGGCGATCCGGACATAGGGCTCGCCGATGCCGTCGCCGGAGGCTCCGGCCGCGCCTGCCGGCGCAGCCGGAGCTCCGTCCCCGGGCGGTGCCGCCATGGCGTCAGCGGGGCATGAAGGAGGCGTTGTAGAAGTCCGTCACCTTCATGCTCGCCTTGACCCGTCCCAGGCTCTTGAGCGTCTTGACCGTGTCTTCCCAGTCCTTCGCGCTCATGTAGCCCATCGGCTTGCCCTTGGTCGTCGGCGAGAAGAAATAGGGCCGGTAGGCGTTGAAGATCAGCTTGCCGACCACCATCGACACCCGCGCCTTCGGGCGCTGATCGATCATGGCCTGCACGGCCTCGTCGAGGCCGCCGTCGAGGATGTGTTTCCAGCTGCGCGCCAGGGCGGACATGAACCCCTTCAGCGCCTTCGGTTTTTTTGCGATCGCCTCGTCGTTCGCGACGATGCCCCAGGACAGCATGGGCAGGCCGTTTTCCGCGAAACCGACGGAACTTGACGGCCGCTTCTTCGCCGCGATCGCCAAGAAGAACGGGATCGGCCCGATCACGCCGTCGCCGCGGCCCGACAGGTAGGTCGCGATCTTCGCCGACGCGGCCACGGCGAGCAGGTTGACATCGCTGCGCTTGAGGCCGCCCTGGGCGAGGAAGGTGTCGATGAAGGGCGCCTCGATCGACCCCGAGGTGTAGACCAGCGTCGTGCCCATGAAGTCCTTCGGACCCTTGTAGGGCTTGCCCTTGGAGAAGATGACGCCGACTTCGTTCGTCCTGAGGATGCTGCCGATTGCCGTGACGGGCAGCCCCTTGTTGCGGGCCAGCGCCATCACCGAAAGCGAGGCATGGCCGATATCCGCCTGGCCGGCGCCGACGAGGCCGACCGTCGAGGCCGAGCCCTTGCCGTCGACGATCTTCACGGTAACGCCGGCTTCCTTGAACCAGCCCTTGGCCTGCGCCAGGTAGAAGGGCGCGTGCATGCCGTGGGGCGACCAGTCCTTCATCAGCGTCAGGCTCATGCTGTCGTCGGCCTTTGCCGGCGCCAGTGCGATGCCCGCTGCAAGCGCCATGGCCAGTGCGGCCCCCGTTGTGCCGGTCGTTATCGTGCTTGTCCTGCGCATGTCTTCCCTCCGTTGTTTCGGACCCCGGATGCGCGTCCGGGGCCGGGTTGGCCGGCGGTTGCCGCCGGCTGTATATGCGGTCCGGCTCAGGCTTCGCGCAGCTTGCGCTTCAGCACCTTGCCCGCCGCGTTGCGCGGCAGGGCGCCGGTGAATTCGAACGTCTTGGGCACCTTATAGGGCGAGAGATGCTCGCGACAGAAGGTTTCAAGCGCCCGCGCCTCCGGCGCCGCACCGGGCTGCGGCACCACGAAACCCTTCAGTTCCTCGCCCCATTTCTCGTTCGGCACGCCGATCACGGCGACGTCGGCGACGCCGGGATGGCGGAACAGGATTTCCTCGATTTCCCGCGGATAGATGTTGATGCCGCCGGAGATCACCATGTCCTTCTTGCGGTCGACCAGATAGACGAAGCCCTCCTCGTCCCGGGTCGCCATGTCGCCGGCGCTGAACCAGTCGCCGCGGAAGCAGGCCGCCGTTTCCTCCGGCTTGCCCCAGTAGCCGTTGAAGATATAGGGCGAATTGCTGAACAGCTCGCCGACCTCGCCGGGCGCGACCTCCCGGCCGTCGTCGTCCAGCAGGCGGACGTGGCTGGCGACGAACGGCAGGCCGACGCAGCGTTGCTTCACCAGCTGGTCGGCCGGGCGCAGGTTGGTGACGATCCCGGCTTCGGTCGAGCCGTAGGTCTCGTGCAGGACGCCTTCGCCGAAATAGTCGACGATCCGCTCTTTGGTCGCCTGGGCGAGCGGCGCCGCGTTCGACACGATCGCCTTCAGCCGCTCGAAGGCGCGATACCGCTCCAGGACGGGACGCTCCAGCGCGAAGACGGAATGAAAATGGGTCGGCACGAAAAACGTCCCGCCCAGCCTTTCTGTCGCCAGCCGCTCGATCACCCGTTCGGGATCGAAGCCCGGCAGGATTTCGCAATAGCCGCCGAAATACACGACCGCCACGGCGAAGGCGAAACCGGCGCCGTGAAACAGCGGCGCCGTTGCCAGATAGCGGTCGTCCGGGCCGTAGCAGCCGTATTCCGACGCCATGCCGTAGAAGGTGAGGACGCGGGAGCGGTGCGGCAGCACCACACCCTTGGGCTCGCCGGTCGTGCCGGAAGTGTAGGAGATCGAGAAGGGCGACCATTCGGGCAGGGGCGCCGGCCGCAGCGGCCGGGCCTCGGCGAGCAGGGCGTCGTAGTCCCGGCCCAGAACGACGATCCGCTCGACGCTGTCCAGCGTCAGGTCGCGGACGGTTTCGGCCAGGCTGGCGTGGACGAACAGCACCCGCGCGCCGCAGTCGTCGCAGATGTAGCGGATCTCGCGGCCGACCAGCCGCGGGTTCAGCGTCGCGACCGCCACGCCGGCGCAGGAGGCGCCCGCCACGATCTCGATATATTCGAGGCAATTGGGCGCAAGGATCGCCGCGTTGTCGCCCGGACCGAGGCCGAACCCGTCCGTCACCATTGCGCTCACCCGGTCGATCCGGTCGACCAGCGCGGCGTAGGTCAGCGTCCGCTCGCCTTCCCGGAGGGCGATTTTCTCCGGCGTGCGCTCGGCCGCGGCGCGCATGCCGGTCGCGATGGTGAGCGGCCGGTAGGTGGCGGGCGGAGTCTGCGCCGGTGCCGGAGTCATGACGCTGCGCCGGGCGCCGCTACCCGGCCGCCCGAGCGTCCGTTGCCGATTCCGGCAACCGGAAGACGCGCAATGCATTCTCCCGCATCAGCGCGCGGCGGCTTTCCGGGCGCAGGTCGAGCGCGGCGATCTCGGCCACCGCGCGCTCCGGGTCGATGACCGGCCAGTCGGTGCCGAACAGGACCTTGTGCCGCCCGTAGGTATCCAGATAGTGGACGATTTCCGGCGGCCAGTGTTTCGGCGCATAGGCGTCGACGCCGATGAAGATATTCTCGTGCTTCCAGGCCATGGAGATCATCTCCTGGGTCCAGGGCACGCCGATATGGATGCCGAGCAGCCTGAGTTCCGGGAAATCGATCGCCACTTGGTCGAGGCAGATCGGCCGGCCGACGCTCGGCAGGCGCCGGTTGCGCGAATAGATCAGGCTGTGCCCGACCTGCATCATGATCGGGATGTCGAGTTCGCAGCACTTGGCGTAGTAGGGGTAGTATTTGGCGTGGTCCGGCGCCAGGCCGAACCAGTGCGGATACAGGTGCGCGCCGACGAAGCCGTGGTCGCGGACCGCCTCTTCCAGATCGCGCAGGCCCTGCATGCCGCGGAACGGATCGACTCCGGCAAGACCGGAGAAACGGTCCGGGTGTGCGGCGCAGACCTCCGCGACCCGGCTGTAGGGGATTTCGAAGGATTCCCGGACGTTCAGATCGCCGGCCCGGACCGCGATCAGCAGGGAGCGCGCAATGCCCGACCGGTCCATCTTGGCGAGATAGTCCTCGATCGAAACCCCGCCGCGATAGTCCGGCGGCATGCGGATCTGGGCCTTGAACGTGTCGTCCAGCCCGGTCTGGCCGAGCCGCACTTCCCGTTCGGTAAAGAGGTTGCAGACGATGTCTATGGCATCCATCGGATCGCCTTTTCCCGGTCTTCTCTCGGGTCTCCGCCGGTCCGCAGCGCCCGGCGGGGCGCGACTGTAGAGCCGCGCCCGGCCGGTGTCACCCGGTAAGCCCGGTTTCGCCGCAGGGACAGGCCCGCCATGCGTCAGGCACAGGCCGGGGGCGGGGCTGCTCAGGATGCGATGGACAAAAGCAGTCTGTTTCGCCCGGCGGGCTGCGGTCCTGCCGCAGGGCAGCGCTCAGCCCGCCGCGACCGTCTTCATCGGGTAGTGCCGGTTGCCGCCGGCGAAGGGCGGCAGGGTGTGGAAGTCGGCGCGCATGTCCTGCATCACCGATGAGGTCATGGCGGCCTTGAGCGCGTCGCCGTCGTCGAACACCACCTTGTTGCGCTGCATGTGGTCGACCCGCGGCCAGGGCAGGGCGCCGCACCAGTCGATGCGCGAGCAGACCTCGATCTCGCGGATCGCCGGGAAGGTCGCCATGATCCGCGTGTGGTTCTTGAGATAATGCGCCAGCCAGGCGCCGATATCCTCCGCCTCGCCGGGATAGTGCACGAGATAGGTGCACCAGGGCTCGCCCGGCGGCGTGCGGAATTCGGGGTCGGGTACGGGGAAGGCCCGGGCCAGCATCGCCTGCTGCTCGCGCGCGGCGCCGGCGAGCGAGGGCAGGGCGCCGGGCGCCGCCAGCGCCTGGAGATGGCCGTCCGGCGCCAGTGCCGCCTCGAGGTCTTGAATTTCGTCGAAATAGAGCTGCAGCGCCAGTTGCGGCGCCACGCCGTCGTCGAAATAGAGGCCGCCGACGTCCCAGGGCGTGAAGACGAGGCCCTTCGACAGGCCGGGCGTCGAGCCGACGACATCGCAGACGAAGCGATGCTCGGCGTCCGGCAGTTTCAGGCCGGCGTCGGCCGGATCGTGAAAAGTGGCGAACCAGGCAAAGCGCATGTCCGCGCGTTTAGTCGAAAGCGCCCCGCCGGGCAAGGCTTCCGGGCAAGGCTTCCGGGCAAGGATGCCGGCTTTGCGACGACACATGCGCAGGCGGGGCCGCGCGCTGGCCAGCCCGGCGGGTTTCGTGCCAGACTCCGCGTTTCGCAACGCCGATCCGCCGGGGACGAAGGCCGGGGACGAAGAACATGCCGAATCCGCTATTGCGCAGGGTCGGGCCGGAAGCCATGGACGACTGGCTTCGGGCAGCCTATCGCGAGAGCCGCGCCTTGCAGGAAAGCAAGGGCGGCGACGCGACCTTTTACGAGATCGGGGCCAACGCCCCCGAACTGCTCGAATGGTACATCCGGGGCTTCTACGGCTCGGTCTTCTACGGCGGCCGGGTCGACGTCCGGATGAAGGAGCTGCTGCGCTACCGGCTGTCGATGACCCACGGCTGCGCCTTCTGCAACAAGGGCAATATCGAGGCGGCCCGCCGCGCCGGCCTCGGCGACGACCAGCTCGCCGCCGTCATGGACGCGGACAGCGATGTCTTTTCCGGACCCGAGCGGGCGGTCCTGCGCCTCGCGGCCGAAATGGCGCTGACCAACATGGAAGGCCGGTTGACGCCTGCCCTGTACGACAGCCTGTCGGCGCATTTCGACGACGGCGAGATTTTCGAGCTCGGCATGGTGGCGGCCGTGCTGACCGGCATGGCCAAGTTCCTGTTCGTCTACGACCTTGTCGAGCGTGAGGCCCACTGCCCGGTCGGCCCGCCTCCGACGGCGGAGCAAAAGCCGGCGGCGGAACAGGCGGCGGCGGAGTAGGCGGCGGGGGCCGCGGCGGGGTCCGGCTCCCGCAGGGCGGCTATTTGCCCAGGCTCTCCAGATAGTCGATCACGTCCCGGCGGAATTTCTCCTTCTTGAACTTGTTGACCATCTTGTTGCTGACCCGCTTCTTGCCGAGATATTTCTGGAGGAATTTCTTGGGATGCTTGAGATAGGCCATCAGGGTCTCCCGCTCCCACACCAGGCCCTTTTCCGCCGCCTGCTTCAGCCCCTTGGAATAGCGGAATTTCGGAACCGACGCGGCCTTGCGCCCGTAGATCCTGTGCAGCGACGGGCCGTTCAGGTTCTTGCCCTCGGTCAGCGAATGGCAGGCCTTGCAGCGCTTGAAGTTCTTCTCGCCCTTGGCGATGTCGGCCGAGGCCGGTCCCGCCAGGCCGGCCCAGGCAAGGGCGATCGCAACGGTCAGCTTCAAGACGCAGTTCATGACGGCAGGCTCCTTCGACGGACGTTCCCCAAGGGACATATCGACGGGAATATCAGGACATCGCCCCCGGCCGCAACCGCCGCCCGCCGCGCCGGCCCCTCAAGCCGGCCCCCGAATCGGTCCCCGGGCCGTCGCCCGTGCCGGTTGACGGTAGGGGTCTCCGGGGCTACCTGCTGAATATACGCACGGAGTTCGCGATGAGAGTCATCCTCGCCCAGCCGCGCGGCTTCTGCGCCGGCGTCGAACGCGCGATCGAGATCGTCGAGAAGGCGCTCGATCGCTACGGGCCGCCGGTCTATGTGCGCCACGAGATCGTGCACAACAAGCGGGTCGTGCAGGAACTCACCGCCAAGGGCGCCCGCTTCGTCGAGGAACTGGACGAAATCCCCGACGGTGCGATCACCGTCTTCAGCGCCCACGGCGTCGCCCAGTCGGTCGAGGATACCGCGGCCGACCGCTCCCTGCCGGTGCTCGATGCGACCTGCCCGCTCGTCGCCAAGGTGCACAAGGAAGGCCAGCGCTATGCCGAAAAGGGCTTCGAGGTCGTCCTGATCGGCCATGAGGGCCATCCGGAAGTCGTCGGCACGATGGGCCGGATTCCGGGCGTCGTGCATCTGGTGCAGGACGCCGGCGATGTCGCGACGCTGGCGCCGGCCAATCCCGACAAGCTCGCCTACGTCACCCAGACCACGCTGTCGGTCGACGATACCCGCGAGGTGATCGAGGCGCTCAAGGCGCGCTTCCCGGGCATCGCCGGGCCGGATGTCAAGGACATCTGCTACGCCACCCAGAACCGCCAGGCGGCGGTGCGCAAGCTTTCGGAAACCGTCGATCTCATCCTGGTCGTCGGCGCGCGCAACAGTTCCAACTCGAACCGCCTGCGCGAGATCGGCGGCGAGGACGGCACGCCCAGCTATCTGGTCGAGGAGGTCGCCGCCGTCGATCCGGGCTGGTTCGACGGGGTCGGCGCGGTCGGCGTCACCGCCGGCGCCTCGACGCCCGAGCATCTGGTCGACGAGGTGATCGACCGGCTGCGGACGGTCGCCCCGGTCGAGCTGTCGATCATGGACGGCATCGAGGAGCACATCCGCTTCAAGCTGCCGGAGCAGCTGCGTGCGGCGTGATACGGCTGCGGCGCCGCCGTCCTACAGGAACGGCAGTTCGTCCCGTGTGTAGAAGAAGGCGCGGAAGACCATGTTGACGTCGAAGCCCATCACGGTTTCGCCGAAGACCGGGTTGATGAATTCCCACACGGTCTCGCCCTCGGGCGTCACCTGGAAGATCCGGCCGCGCGCGCCTTCGCAGATCAGCGTGTTGCCGCCGGGCAGCCGGACCGCGCCCGAAATCTGCTGGCTGTAGAAGTTGAACGGCGGCGTATCGACATATTCCCAGACGATCTCGTCGGTCCGCGGGTCGATCTCGAACACCCGGCTGTGCGGCAGCGTGCCCATCCAGCGCCGCTGGGTGCCGTTGTCGTAGACCAGCAGGTTGCCGTTGGGCAGCGGCCGCGGATCGTGCTGGCCGCCCATCTGGGGCACCCGGTAGCGCCAGACCACCCTGCCGCTCGCCTTGTCGATAATGCCGATGGTCGAGGTCGCGCGCATCGAGAACACCACCCGGTCGTCGCCCAGCGGGGCCACGGTGTTGCCGTGGGTCCATTCCCAGCGCGGCTCGCTGTCCGACAGGCGCTCCAGCTCCGGGTCGAGATGCTCGATCGCGCGCCAGCGCCAGATTTCCTGGCCGGCGGCATCGACCTCGATAATCATGTCGGCATACATGCCCTTGCCGTCGGGCGGCGGGTGGCCGCCGTGGATGCGCTTCTCCAGTTCGTCCGGCATCTTTTCCAGCGACAGGTAGAGCGTCATGCCGGCTTCGGTGCGGCGCTGGTCGTGATGGTGCATCGGGTCGGCGTGGCGCCACAGGACCGTGCCGTCCGGTGCGACCTCGCGGATTTCGCCGCCCTTGAACGCCTTCCACAAGGCGAAGATATCCCAGGTCGCGTCCTCGATCTTGGCGCCGTAGAGCAGGTTGCCGTTCGGCAGGAGATCGCCGTAGAGGCCGGGCCGCCGGTCGTGGGTCCATTCGTGGACGGTCTCGCCGTCCATGTCGATCAGCAGGGTGCGGCCCGGCCCGCCGAGCGGCGTGTAGAGCACATAGCCTTGTTCGGCTCTCTCCCGGTTGTGGCCGGTGACGCCGGTGCGCATGGTGCGGCGGATGACCTGCTGGTCGAAGGAGGGCGGCATGGGCGGATGCTCCGTTACGGGTGTGTCGGGGCGGTTCGTGCCGGGGTTCTAGCGTTTCCCCGCCGGACGGCAAAGCCCGCCCGGCTGCGGCGCGGCCATGCGCCGGCCGGCGGCCCGGCGGACAACGCGCTTGCCAGCGGCGGGCCGGCGCATTACCCGGAGGCATTGTTCGTTCGGGACGCGGGAAAGAGGAAACGATGGCGGCAGGCGGATTGCTCGAAGGCAAGGTTGCACTGGTCACGGGCGGCGGGCGCGGCGTCGGCCGGGATATCGCGCTGCAGATGGCGGCGCAGGGCGCCGCGGTGCTGGTCAACGATCTGGGCGGGTCGGAGACCGGCGAAGGCGCCTCGGAGTCGCCGGCGATGGAGGTCGTCCGGGAGATCGGGGCGGCGGGCGGCAGGGCTTCCGCCAACGCGGACAGCGTCGCGGGTTTTGCCGCGGCGCAGGGCATGGTCGACCAGGCCTACGAGGAACTCGGCGGGCTCGACATCGTCGTCAACAATGCCGGCATCCTGCGCGACGCGATCTTCCACAAGATGACGGAGGACGACTGGGACAGCGTCATTTCCGTCCATCTGAAGGGCAGCTTCAACATCGCGCGCGCCGCCGCGACCGTGTTCCGCGGCCAGGAAAGCGGCGCGATGATCCACATGACCTCGACCTCCGGGCTGGTCGGCAATTTCGGCCAGGCCAACTATGCCGCGGCCAAACTCGGCATCGTCGGACTGTCCAAGTCGGTCGCGCTCGACATGGGCCGCTTCAACGTGCGCTCCAACTGCATCTCGCCCTTCGCCTGGAGCCGCATGATCGGCACCATCCCGACCGACACGCCCGAACAGCAGGCGCGGGTGGAGAAGATCAAGCAGATGGTCCCGGCCCGCATCGCCCCGGTGGCGGTGGCGCTTGCGTCCGACCGGGCGAAGCACGTCACCGGCCAGATATTCGCGGTGCGCAACAACGAGGTCTTCCTGATGAGCCAGTCGCGGCCCCTGCGCTCGGTCCAGCGCAGCGACGGCTGGACCGCCGAAACGGTGCTGGAGCACGCCTTTCCGGCGATGCAGGCCCATTTCTATGCGCTGGACCGCTCGGCCGACGTGTTCAGCTGGGATCCGGTCTGATCCAGTCTGATCCGGTATAGGAGGGCGCGCTGCGATGGTCCTCGATCCGCAGAAAATCATGGACTGGCCGTTTGAGCCGGTCGAGCAGGCCTATACGGAGCGCGACACCATCCTCTACGCGCTCGGCTGCGGGCTGGGGTTCGATCCGCTGGACGAGGCGCAGCTGCGCTTCGTGTTCGAGGAGCCGGAACTGCTGGCCCTGCCCTCGATGGCGGCCGTGCTGTCGCCGCCGGGCTTCTGGGCGCGTCATCCGGACACCGGGATCGACTGGGTGCGCATCCTGCACGGCGAGCAGGCGATGGAGATTCACAGGCCCCTGCCGGCGGCGGCACGGGTCGTGGCGACGACGAAGGTCACGGATATCGTCGACAAGGGGCCGGGCAAGGGCGCGCTGCTGTTCGCCGAGCGGACGGTGCGGGACGCGGACAGCGGCGAAAATCTGGCGACGCTGCGCTCCACGACCTTCGCGCGCGGCGACGGCGGCTGCGGCGGCACGACGGAGACGGCGCCGCCGCCCCATCCGGTCCCGGACCGCGCGCCGGACCTCGTCTGCGATCTGCCGACCGCGCCCAACAGCGCCCTGATCTACCGCCTGTCCGGCGATCCCAACCCGCTGCATGCCAGCCCGCCGGTTGCGCGCGCCGCCGGCTTCGACCGGCCGATCCTGCACGGCCTGTGCAGCTGGGGCGTCGCCGGCCACGCCATCCTCAAATCCTGCTGCGATTACGACCCGGCGCGCCTGCGCGCGATGGCGCTGCGCTTCTCGGCGCCGGTCTATCCGGGCGAGACGATCCGCACCGAAATGTGGCGCGACGGGGCCATCGTCTCCTTCCGCGCCCGGGTCGCGGAACGCGACGCGGTGGTGCTGAACAACGGCCGCGCCGAAATCGCGCCCTGATGCGGGCTTCCTTCGATACGCCCCGGCTTTCGATAGGGAATTATGTTCGAAAGCAACAATCCGCGCGCCTGCATCCACACGCGAAAGACACAGGCCTCGTGCCTGTCGTCCCGGTGCGTCGCCGGACCGTCCGTCAACCGTGCCATCCGGAAGCCGCGCTTCACGGTCAACCACAAGCACCTTCAGCGCTGCGTCGCCGGGTTTTTCGAGCGGTACAACGCGCGGCCGACCGACACCGTGGCCATGATGGGTTCGCTGGCGTCGGGGATGGCGGGGAAGCGGCTGCGGTACGCCGACCTTGTGGCGGGGGCGCCATGCAGACCTGGCAAAAATGCGAGTGAACCGCTCGGCCGGACCAAATGTGTCCGGAGGGGTTGCCGCGGGCTTGGAAACCGCAGCCGAGAATTGCCGTCCGTTGGCGCAAAAAACGAAAGGGATGGCAGAGCCATCCCTTCGCATCTAGTTCCCGCCGAGGCGGGCAGCGGACACGGGACAGGCCCGCGCCGTATGTAGCGCACATCTAATGACATGCGACCAGGATGTCAATAGTCCGGTTGCGGCAATCCCTGGAGGGCAAGCGCTACGATCCGGTTGAAGTCCGCCTGTTCGACTCTCGGCACCGCCCGGCCCGGCATGTGCAGGCGGCTGACAGCTACCGTAGTCAGGTAATCGCAGATTACCCACGCGCGCTGCCCATCCAGCGGCGATACGATTGGGTAGGCAGACGGATTGTCCGGTTGCGATTTTGTGGTGAAGGGAAGAACCGTGACCTTTCCGTACAATGTCGAATTTTTGGAGAGGATCAGCACCGGGCGACGCTTCCAAAACTCGGGAAGCTGCGCGTCTTCGGCAAAGTCGCACCAATAGACCTGCCGAATTCGCGGGGCTGATCTGATGCCTGGTCGAACACGAGGTGGCGGCGTCTCCTCAGCCATTTTACTTCCAAAGCGCTTGCAACGGGATGAATGACGGATCGCCCGGACGCTTGACTTGCCAGGCAACCCACCTGTTCACGGAAGTTCCGGTAACGGATCGCGCCGCAGTTGACGGGGATTTTTCACGATCAGACCCAACAGCCCATTTTCCATCCCGGATGGAGCCTTCATGCATGACGCCCTGATACGCCAATCCGACCGGTGTTTCATGTGGGAGAATAACACCTTTTCCAGCCCATGCAGGGCTGTCGTTTCGGATGACAAAGAGGCGATATCCCCAAAACCTCCTCATCCCGACCGGCGCACCAGCGCGCCGTGTCGAAGGGGCGCTACTGCCCCATGAAGCGTTCGCGGCGGGAGAGCCACCAGCCGTATTGCTCGGGCCAGGCGTCCCAGCGGCCGCCGGCGCCCAGCGCCTTCGCGGCGTGGTGCGGCCAGAACGGGTTGTAGAGCGCCTCGCGCGCAATCGCGATCAGGTCGGCGTCGCCGGACTGCAGGATTTCCTCGGCGTGTGTGGGCTCGACGATCAGGCCGACCGCCATGGTAGACACGCCGGCCTCCTTGCGGATCTGGGCCGAGAACGGCACCTGGAAGCCGTACTGCCGCGGCAGGCGGGTCGCGGTCGCCGGGCCGCCGATGCCGCCGGAGGAGCAATCGACGATATCGACGCCGATCTCCTTCAGCGCCCCGGCGAAGACGACCGAATCCTCGATCTCCCAGCCGCCCTCGACCGAATCGATGCTGGAGATGCGGTAGAACAGCGGCTTGGTCTCCGGCCACGCGGCGCGCACCGCCTGCGCGACCGAGAGCGGGAAGCGCATCCGGCCGCCCCGGTCGCCGCCCCAGGCGTCCGTCCGGTGGTTCGAGATCGGCGACAGGAAGCTGTGCAGCAGATAGCCGTGCGCGCCGTGGATTTCGAGCACGTCGGCGCCCGCCGCCCCGGCCCGTCCGGCCGCGGCCACGAAGGCGTCGCGGATCTGCGCGAGGCCGGCCTCGTCGAGCTCCGCCGGCATCAGCCAGCCGTCCTGCATCGGCAGCGGGCTGGGCGCGACCGGGTCCCACGGCGTCTCGCCGCGCTCGGTGTCGCGATCGTCCATCGGGCCGTTGCCGTGCCACGGCCGCTGCATGCTCGCCTTGCGCCCGGCGTGGGCGATCTGCACGCCGGCCGCCGCACCCTGGCCGTGCAGGAAGCGGATAGCGGGCTTCAGCGCTTCGGCGTGGGCGTCGCTCCAGATGCCGAGGTCGCCGTAGGTGATCCGGCCGCGCTCCTCGACCGAGGCGGCCTCGGTGAAGACCAGCCCGGCGCCGCCCATGGCGAAGCTGGAGAGATGTGCGAAGTGCCAGTCCTGCGCCAGCCCTTCGACCGCCGAATACTGGCACATCGGCGCGATGACGATGCGGTTGCGCAGGGTCAGCCCGCGCAGCGCCTTGGGCTGGAACAAGAGCGGCGTTCCGGCCGCCGCTTCCTTTGTGACGTCTACGGATTCGGGCATCTAGAGCTTCTTCTTCAATATCTCGTTCACGACCGCCGGGTTGGCCTGGCCTTTCGTCGCCTTCATGACCTGGCCGACGAACCAGCCGGCGACCTTGGGCTGTTCCCTTGCCTGGGCGACCTGTTTCGGGTTCTCCGCGATCAGCCGGTCGACGATTGCCTCGATGGCGCCGGTATCGCTGATCTGCTTCAGCCCCTTCGCCTCGACGATGGCCGCGGCGTCCCCGCCGGTCTCGAACATGGCGTCGAAGACGTCCTTGGCGATGCGACCGGAAATGTCGCCGCTCTCGATCAGCGCCAGCAGGCCGGACAGTTTCTCCGCCGTGACCGGCGAGTCCGCCCGGCGCTGCCCGGCCCTGTTCAGCCGGCCGTAGAATTCGTTGATCACCCAGTTGCCGGCGAGCTTCGGGTCCTTGCGGCCGCGGGCGACGGCCTCGAAGAAATCCGCGTCCTCCCGGTCGGCGGCGAGGGTGGCGGCGTCGGCCGGCGCCAGCCCGTATTCCCCGACGAACCGGGCCTTCTTGGCGTCCGGCAGTTCCGGCAGGCCGGCCCTGATCTCCTCGACCCAGTCCGGGTCCAGTTCCAGCGGCAGCAGGTCCGGGTCCGGGAAATAGCGGTAGTCGTGGGCCTCCTCCTTGGAGCGCATCGCCCTGGTCTCGCCGCGGCCGGGGTCGAACAGGCGGGTCTCCTGCTCGATTTCCCCGCCGTCCTCCAGGATGTCGATCTGGCGGCGCGCCTCGTGCTCGATGGCCTGCCTGATGAAGCGGATCGAGTTCAGGTTCTTGATCTCGCAGCGCGTGCCGAGCGGCGCACCCGGCCGGCGCACCGAAACGTTGACGTCAGCGCGCAGCGAGCCTTGCTCCATGTTGCCATCGCAGGTGCCGAGATAGCGCAGGATCGAGCGCAGCTTGGCGAGATAGGCGCCGGCCTCGTCGGCCGAACGCAGGTCCGGCTTCGAGACGATCTCCATGAGCGCGACGCCGGCCCGGTTGAGGTCGACGAAGGTGCGCTTCGGGTCCATGTCGTGGACCGACTTGCCGGCGTCCTGCTCGAGATGCAGCCGCTCGATGCGCACCGTGCGGCTTTCGCCGTTTTCCAGATCGACGGTGACTTCGCCCTCGCCGACGATCGGGTCCTTGTACTGGCTGATCTGGTAGCCGGCCGGCAGGTCGGGATAGAAATAGTTCTTGCGGTCGAACACGCTGCGCAGGTTGATCTGCGCGTTGAGGCCCAGGCCGGTGCGCACCGCCTGCTCGACGCAGCGCCGGTTGATGACCGGGAGCATGCCGGGAAAGGCGGCGTCGACCAGCGAGACCTGCGTGTTCGGTTCGGCGCCGAAACCGGTCGCCGCGCCGGAGAACAGCTTGGCGTCCGACATCACCTGGGCGTGGACCTCCAGCCCGATCACGGTCTCCCAGAGATCGGCTTCAGGGTCTCCGGTCCGGCCTTCGATCGGGGTCATGGGAAACTCCGGCCTTTCTTCGGCAAGCCGCCGTTGCCGCCCCGGCCGGCCGCCGTCAGTCGGTCTCGCTCATCACCTGTTCGCGCGCTTCGGCCATGCATTCGTCGAGCTGGCGGCGGATCTGGTGGTCGCTCTTTTCGATGCCGTTGGCGTCGAAATCCGCTCTGACCTTGCGGATCACGTCTTCCGGGCCCGGTTCTTCGAGGTCGGCCTCGACGACCTGTTTGGCATAGGCTTCGGCCTCGGCTCCGGACATGCCCATCAGGCCGGCCGCCCACAGGCCGACCAGCTTGTTGCGCCGCATTTCGGCGCGGAACCGGAGTTGCTCGTCGTGCTCGAATTTCTTTTCGAAGGCTTTCTCGCGGTCGTCGAAGGTTGCCATCGTCCGGTCGTCGTCCCTTTCCGGCGGGCCGCGTTGTCGCGGCCCGTGTTTTTCCAAAGTGAGGGGCCGCGTCGCCGAGGCCCGTGTTTTCCCAAGGTGCCGGGCCGTTATATAAGGGCGCGTCCCCGGCAGGTAGCGGATTCTATGTGCACAGTTGTCATCCTGCGACGGTCCGGCCACCGCTGGCCGCTGCTGCTCGCCGCCAACCGGGACGAGATGAAGGACCGGCCCTGGCGGCCGCCGGACCGGCACTGGCCCGACCGGCCGTGGGTCGTCGCCGGCATCGATCTCGAAGCCGGCGGCACCTGGCTCGGCATGAACGACGACGGCGTGGCGGCGGCGGTGATGAACCGCACGGCGAGCCTGGGCCCGGCGGCGGACAAGCGTTCGCGCGGCGAACTGGTGCTGGACGCGCTCGATTCGGCCGATGCGGCCGACGCAGTGGAGCGGCTGCGCCATCTCGACGGCAACGCCTGGCGCCCCTTCAACCTCGTCGTCGCCGACAACCGCGACGCCTTCTGGCTGCGCAGCCGGGGCGGCGCTGCGGGCGGGCGGGTCGAGAGTTTCCCGCTGCCCGAGGGCCTGTCCATGCTGACCGCGCGCGAACGCAACGACCGCGCCTCCAGCCGGATCGACCGGTATCTCGACCGGTTCGCCGACGCGCTGCCGCCGGACCCGGACGCCTTCGGCGGCGACTGGGCGGAATGGCGCGCGCTGATGGCCGATACCGAACGCGGTTCGGATGGCGCGCCGGACTCCGCCATGTGCATCGATACGGATTTCGGTTTCGCGACGACCTCCGGCTCGCTGATTGCGCTGCCCGCGGCCGGAACGAAAACGGCCGGCCGGCCGGCCTCGCCGGTCTGGAATTTTTCGGCCGGTCCGCCCGCGACCTGCCCCTACGAGCCGGTCGCGGCGCTCGACCGGCTGCCGTCGCCCGCCCGGGCGGGGAACTGAAATTCGGGGAACTGAAATTCCGGGATCTGAAATTCCGGGGCCGGAAACCCGGTCCGCCGCGGTGCGTGCATTTGTTTCGAGCCCGGCGGGTTGCTATACGCGGTTACCGGCCAACATTTCTGTGGGCCGTGCCTGTGGATCGTGCCTGTGGACCGGGGATGCCAGCCGCCGGACAGGCTGCGTAATCCGACAGTCCGGTTTCCAGTATCGTCGGGGGTTGAGGAGCACTATGGCCAGACGCAGACGGATTTACGAAGGCAAGGCCAAGGTCCTGTACGAAGGGCCGGAACCGGGCACGATCGTCCAGTATTTCAAGGACGACGCCAGCGCCTTCAACGCCCAGAAGAAGGGCGTGATCAGCGGCAAGGGCGTGCTCAACAACCGCATCTCCGAATACATCATGCTGCGGCTGAACGAGATCGGCGTGCCGACCCATTTCGTGCGCCGCCTGAACATGCGCGAGCAGCTCGTCCACGAAGTCGAGATCATACCCCTCGAGGTGGTGGTGCGCAACGTGGCGGCCGGAACCATGTCCCAGCGCCTCGGCATCGAGGAAGGCACGCCGCTGCCGCGCTCCATCGTCGAGTTCTACTACAAGAACGACGATCTGAGCGATCCGCTGGTCAGCGAGGAGCATATCACCGCCTTCGGCTGGGCGGCCCCGCAGGACCTGGACGACATGATGGCGCTCGCCCTGCGCATCAACGATTTCATGGTCGGCCTGTTCCTCGGCGTCGATATCCGGCTGGTCGATTTCAAGCTGGAGTTCGGCCGCTGGTACGACGAGAACGACTATATGCGCATCATCCTGGCCGACGAGATCACGCCGGACAGCTGCCGCCTATGGGATATCAAGACCAACGAGAAGCTGGACAAGGACCGCTTCCGCCGGGACATGGGCAACGTCGAGGAAGCCTATCAGGAGGTGGCGCGCCGCCTCGGCATCCTGCCCGACGCCGGCCCGCAGGACCTGAAGGGCACCAAGAGCATCAACTGACGATGGCGGCCCCCATGAGAGCGTCCCGATGAAAGCGCCCCGATGAGAGCAAGGGTCCATGTCACCCTGAAGCCCGGCGTGCTCGATCCCCAGGGCAAGGCGATCGCCCACGCGCTCGAAGCGCTGGGTTTCGACGGCGTGGCCGACGTCCGCCAGGGCAAGTATATCGAGATCGACCTGGAGGACGGCGGCAGCGGCGAAGGAAACGCCGGGGCGGCCGAGGCCAGGGTAAGCGAAATGTGCGAGAAGCTGCTGGCCAACACGGTGATCGAGAATTACCGCGTGGAGATCGACTCCTGAACGCGTCCGGCGGCACGGGCGCGTGTCGATCCGCCGCCGGGCCTGGCCTGTCCGGGCTCCGGGCTCCGGACCGCCGGGCACAGGGCGCCCCCTGAAATGACATCCGCCATGACATCCGCCATCGTCGTCTTTCCCGGCACCAACCGGGAGCGGGACATGGCCGAGGCGCTGGAGCTGGCGTCGGGCCGGCCGCCGGCGATGGTCTGGCACCGCGACACCGATCTGCCGGAAGCCGACCTGATCGTCGTTCCCGGCGGCTTCTCCTATGGCGACTATCTGCGCGCCGGCGCGATGGCGGCCCATTCGCCGGTGCTGCGCAGCGTCGTCGAGGCGGCGCGCCGGGGCGCGGCGGTGCTCGGCGTGTGCAACGGCTTCCAGATCCTGGTCGAGGCCGGCCTGCTGCCCGGTGCCCTGCTACGCAACGCCTCGCTCAAATTCGTCTGCCGCGATATCGGCGTGCGCATCGAGACCGGCGGGACGATATTCGCGAGCGGCTATAACGCGGGACAGACCCTGCGCATGCCGGTCGCCCATCACGACGGCAACTATTTCGCCGACGCGGAGACGCTGGACCGGCTGGAAGGCGAAGGCCGGATCGCCTTCCGCTATGCGCCGCTCGAAGGCGAAGGCGCGGACCGCTTCAACCCGAACGGCTCGGTGCGGAACATCGCCGGCATCTACAACGAGGCCGGCAACGTCCTCGGCATGATGCCCCATCCGGAAAACGCCGTGCGCCCGGATCAGGGCAGCACCGACGGGCGCGGCCTGTTCGCCGGCCTGGCCGCGGCCCTGGGATAGGCCGGCGGCTTTGGCGATCCGCCCGGCATGAAACGCCTGCCGTGACCCGGACCCTGCCCCTGACGCTGGCACTGCTCGGCGCCTGCGTCGCCGTCTTCGTCTACCAGACGACCCTGTCGGGGCCGGACTACACGCAGTTTCTCGTGCGCTATGCGCTGATCCCGCGCCTGCTGCTCGGCGATCCGATATCGACCGCCGGCTACGATCTCCTGCCGGCCCCGGTCACCCTCGTCACCTCCCTGTTCGTCCATGGCGATACGGCGCATCTGGTGCTGAACATGATCGTGCTGATCTCGTTCGGGGCCATCGTCGAGCGTGCGCTCGGCGCGTGGCGGCTGGCGGCGATCTATTTCGCCGCCGGGATCGCCGGCGGTCTGCTCCAGGCCGCCATCGAGCCGAACAGCCTGCTGCCCGTCGCCGGCGCCAGCGGCGCGCTGTCCGGCGTGTTTGCGACCGCCTTTCTGCTCGATCCCAGGGGCCGCATCGTCCTTGTCTTCATTCCGATGCCCTACTGGCTGGGCATGATCGTGTTCGCGCTCGCCCACGCGGTCTTCATCGCGACCGGCTGGGGGGCGGGGATCGCCTGGGTCGCCCATGTCGGCGGCCTGCTCGGCGGCTTCGTGGCGACGGCGGCGCTCGCGCCGAGACTTCTGCGTGCGACATAGCCCGCGGGCCGGCGCGGCATGATCTCGACGGCCGTTCTGCTGGCGGTGCTGGGCGCCGCCCTGCTGCACGCCGCCTGGAACGCCATGGTGAAATCGCGCGCCGATCCGATGATCGGCATCGCCTGGCTGTCGGTCGGCTCGGGCGTCGCCGCGGGTATGGCCCTGCCCTTCGTCGCGGTTCCCGGCGCCGCGGCCTGGCCGTTCCTCCTCGTCTCGGCGGCGATCCACACGGTCTACAACCTGTTGCTGGCGACGGCCTACAGCCACGGCGATTTCAGCCGGGTCTATCCGATCGCCCGCGGCGGCGCGCCGCTGATCGTCACGCTGGTCTCGCTGGCCTTCCTGGCAGAGGAACTCAGCGACCGGTCGCTTGCCGCCATCGGCCTGATTCTGTTGGCCATCCTGGGCGTAGCCTGGCGCCGGGCCAGCGAACGGCGCGCCGCCAGCCCCGGTCCGGCCGGGGACCGTTCCCTCGTCTTCGCCTGCCTGACGGCGGTCGCCATCGCCGGCTACACCATCGCCGACGGGCTCGGCGCCCGGGCGACAGGCGATGCCGTGCCCTACATCCTGTGGCTCTTCTTTATCGACGCTTGGCCGACGATCCTGATCGTCATGTGGATGCGCCGCGGCCGCTTTCTGGCAACACCGCGGGGCGACGTGGCGCGCGGGGTGGCCGGCGGCCTGCTCTCCATGCTCGCCTACGGCATCGTCGTCTGGGCGATGGTGTCGGCGCCGGTCGCCGTGGTCGCCGCGCTGCGCGAGAGCAGCATCCTGTTCGCCGCGCTGATCGGCGTGTTCGTGCTCAAGGAAAGGCCCGGCCCGGTGCGTATCGCCGCCATCGTCCTGCTCGTCGCGGCGGTGGCGTTGTTGCGGCTGTCCTGAGGCGCCGCGGCGCCGCTCACTGGATCAGCAGGCCGATTCCCGCGAACAGCAGGAACCACAGGACGATCAGCCGGAAGGTCTCGGCGCCGATTCGGCGGAACAGCTTCACGCCCAGGAACGTGCCGGCGAGCGTGACCGGTGCGCAATAGACGACCAGCCAGACGACCTCCTCGGTGAAGAATCCGGCAGCGATCTGGGCGCCGCAGGCGATCGACAGGATCAGCGTGTTGAAGGGCTGGTAGATGCTGCGCGCCACCGCCGGCGACCAGCCGCGGAACTGGGACCAGATGACCGGCAGGGCGCCGGACAGGCCGATCATGCCGCCGAGCACGCCGCCGACAAAGCCGACCGCGCCGTCGGCGGCCGGACGCTTGCCGGGAAACGGCGGTTTCATCCGCACCAGCAGGCCGAAACCGGCATACAGGACGATCACGACGCCGACCGCCAGTTTCACCGTATCGGCCGGCAGATGATCGAGCAGCCAGACGCCGATGGGGATGCCGAGCGTGCCGGCCGCCGCCATCGGCATGGTGCGTTTCCAGTCGAGTTCGTCCTTGAAGGCCGGCAGGCCGGCGACCTGGGCGATCACCGAGGCGGCGAGGATCAGCGGCACGGCGACCGTGGGCGCGAGCACATAGAGCCAGAAGGCCGACGACGCGAGCGCCGTGCCGAAGCCGGTCAGCCCGCTGACCAGCCCCGCCGCCAGCGCACCGAGGAGGACGAAGAGGAGTTCGAGGGTCATGGGGTCAGCGCTTAATCTGGCCGCCAGCAGCCCGCAAGCGGCGTTGAGCGCACGGCCGCAACCGGCACCCGGATTTTCCATGCATCCGCAATATTCTCGCCGCGGCGCACCGGCGCTATACTGGCGGCCACCGCGGTCAACGGCACCTTGCGCGAATCATGAGTGAGCAAAGCAAACCGACCCTCGAAGACTGGCGCGCCGTCGCGGCGAAGGAGATGCGCGGCGGGTCGCCCGACGACCTGGTCTGGCAGACGCCCGAAGGCATCCCGGTCAAGCCGCTCTACACGGCGGAAGACCTGGAAGGGCTGGAGGCTGCGGATAGCCTGCCCGGCCTGTTCCCCTTCCTGCGCGGGCCCAAGGCGACCATGTATGCCGGCCGGCCCTGGACGATCCGGCAGTATGCCGGCTTCTCGACCGCCGAGGATTCCAACGCCTTCTACCGGCGCAACCTGGCGGCCGGTCAGATGGGCCTGTCGGTCGCCTTCGACCTCGCCACCCACCGCGGCTACGACAGCGACCATCCGCGCGTCGTCGGCGACGTCGGCAAGGCCGGCGTGGCGATCGACAGCGTCGAGGACATGAAGATCCTGTTCGACGGCATCCCGCTCGACCGCATGTCGGTCTCCATGACCATGAACGGCGCCGTGCTGCCGGTGCTCGCCGGCTTCATCGTCGCCGGCGAGGAACAGGGCGTCGCGGCGAAGGACCTGTCCGGGACCATCCAGAACGACATCCTCAAGGAGTTCATGGTCCGCAACACCTACAT
>VXNK01000047.1 GCA_009840595.1 Rhodospirillaceae bacterium
CGCGGGGCGGGGCGGGCGCGCCCCGGAGCGGCGCGGCGCCGGCCGCCGGGCCGGCCGCCGCGCCGGCCCCGCCGCCGGCTAAGTTTTACGACCCGGCGCGCGCGCCGACGAAGCCGACGGCCGCCGCGATCGCCACGATCAGCGGGAACGGCGCAGCGAAGAAGAAAATGGCGACGAAGGAGGCCGCGGCGAGCGCAACCATCGCCCGGTTGCGCAGCGCCCGGCTGCCGATGCGCACGACCGCCTGGACCACGATAGCGAGCACCGCGGCCTTGAGCCCGAAGAACAGCGCAGCCACCGCCCCGGCGTTGCCGTAGAGCGCGTAGACGACGCTGAGCGCCATGATGGCGAGGGCGCCGGGCAGGACGAACAGCAGCCCGGCGATGAAGCCGCCGCGGATGCCGTGCATCAGCCAGCCGGTGTAAGTGGCGAGCTGCTGGGCCTCCGGGCCGGGCAGCAGCATGCAGAAGTTGAGCGCGTGCAGGAAGCGCGCCTCGCCGAGCCAGCGCTTTTCCTCGACCAGAATGCGGTGCATGACGGCGATCTGTCCGGCCGGCCCGCCGAAGCTGAGCAGCGCGACCTTGGCCCAGACGGCGAACGCCTCACGGAGCGACGGCCAGGGCCGCCCGTCGGCGCCCCTTTTCGCTGCGGGCCGCCGTTCGGGAAGGTCTCCGGGGCGCCCTCCGGATTGCCCGTGCGGCGCACCGCCGCTCATCGGGCGGGCGGGGCGTCGGACGGGCATTGTTCCCGGCACTGTCCCTTGACAGGCCGGCGGCGAGAACAATATAAGAACATAAGTCCTCCGATCGCACCTGCGACGGGTCGGCGCCAGCCGTGCCGGGCGGCGGGACTATTCGGGCAGTAATCTTAAAACGAGGTCGAAAACCGCATTTTTGCAGCAGGTAAACCGGTCTGTCTGTCTTGCCCGGACCGGACGCGGCGGCGACGAATCATGACATTTCATGACATATCATGACAGATCCGGGACGCCTCTCCCTCCCCGTCATTTCGACCGAAGCGAAGCAGCCTGCCCTGAGCGAAGTCGAAGGGAGTGGAGAAATCCGGCCGGCGACAGACGCCGGCCAGGCGCTGAAACCTCGGGCGTCGACGGTATGCGGGCCAGATTTCTCCGCTCCGCCCCGGCCGGGCGCCGGGGCTCCGGTCGAAATGACGGAGGAAGGCGGAGCGGCACGAAACATGACGGAACATGACATATCATGACACATCATGACATTCGACGACACGCCCGCCGTCCCTTCGCCCGCCGCTCCTCGGCCCGCCGCGCAGGGCATGGCGGCGGCTACGCCGTCGATTTCAGGAACCGTCCCGGCTCGGCGATCAGCACGGCAAGGATGCTGAATCCGGCGCAGGCGGCGAAGCCGAGGGTGAGCGGCATGACGGTGCCGTCGAAGGCCGCGCCGATCGCCCAGCCGAGCGCGGAGCCGATGGCGGTCGAGACGAAGCCGGTGATCGACGAGGCGGTGCCGGCGATCGCGCCGTGGGGCTCCATCGCCAGCGCATTGAAGTTCGGGAAGCACAGGCCGACCATGAACATGGAGAGGCCGAAGAAGACGAGCAGCAGGATGAGCGACGGCTGGCCGGCCCACGCGAGCGCGGCGAAGGCGAGCGCCAGGACGAGCTGGATCAGCAGCGCGCTGTGGGACATCCGCCGCATGCCCAGCCCCGGCACCAGCCGGGCGTTGACGAAGGCGGAGGCAATGCTGAACAGCGCGATGCCGCCGAACGCGACCGGGAACCAGGCGTCGAGCCTGTAGATGCCGACGAAAATCTGGTGCGATGTCGCGATGTAGGCAAGCAGCGGCCCGAAGGTGAGGCTGGCGGTCGCCATGTAGCACAGGGTCTGCCGGTTCCCGAGGACGGCGGCCGCGGCGTCGGCGAAGCTGCGCACGGTGAGCGGCCGGCGCGCATCCCGCGGCCGGGTTTCCTTGAGGCGCAGCGCGGTCCAGAGCGTCAGGATCGCCGCGACGCCGAGCAGGAACCAGAAAATGTCCTGCCACGGCCCGATCAGCAGGATGCCGGCGCCGATTCCCGGCGCGACCACGGGAACGAGGATGAAGATCGCCATGATGAAGGACATCGCCCGCGCCATTGCCCGCCCGGCGAAGCGGTCGCGCACGACCGCCACGGCGATCACCCGGGCCGCGCCGGCGGCCACGCCCTGGAGCAGGCGCCCGGCGAGATGGGTGTCGAAGTCGAAGGCCACCACCGCCAGAACGGTCGCCGCCATGTAGACGGCCATGCCGAAATAGAAGACCGGCTTGCGGCCGTAGCGGTCCGAGAAGGGACCGAAGACGAGCTGGCCGATGCCGAAGCCGACCATGTAGCTGACGATCACCAGCTGCTGGTCGTTCATGTCGGTGAGGTCGTAGTGCGCTTCGATGTCCGGCAGGGCCGGCAGCATGATGTCGATGGACAGCGCCGTGATGCCCATCATCAGGGCCACCAGCAGGATGAACTCGACCCCGATCCGGGGCGGCGCGGCGCCGTCGGTCGCAGGGCTGGAGATGGCGGGGCTGGAAATGGCGGTATTCCGTTCGGGACCGGCGCGGGTCGGCACGCCCTAGACGCGCATCAGGGTTGCCGTCGCGATGGCGATCAGCTTTTCCGCGCCATCTTTCACGGCGAACACCTCGGCCCGGGCGATCGCGGTGCGGCGGGTCGCCTTCACGACCTCGCCGCGGCCGACGAACAGATCCCCGGCGCCCGGCGCCAGGAAGTTGATCTTGTATTCGGCGGTCCGGCATTCGCCGACCAGCGAGGCCGCCGCCCGGGCGCAGGCAGTATCGGCCAGATAGCTCACCACGGCGCCGTGCAGGAAACCGCCGCGCTGCAACAGGTCGCCCCGGAACGGCAGGTGGATTTCCGCCGTGCCGTCGCGCCAGTGTTTCAGTTCGGAGCCGAGCAGGCTGCCGAAGGCCGACGGGGCCAGTTCGCTCCCGTCCCGGCCGCCCCCGTCCCGGC
>VXNK01000013.1:0-26371 GCA_009840595.1 Rhodospirillaceae bacterium
TAGCACGGGCGAGCGGGCCGCAATCTCGGATTCATTGAAATACTTTCACAGTCTCATCCGCCCGGCCAGCACCGCGACCTGCCGGGCGAACGCGCGGTAGGTCGCGACGGGCGCATGGCCCAGGCCCAACGCCGTCGCGTCCGGGTTCAGCAGGGCGGTGCGGTGCAGGAAGGCAGCGAGGTTCATGGCGCCCGTTACTATCCGCCCCGAGCCGCCGAAGGCAAGGCGGGCGCAAGATGCCGGTTGCGGGCGGGCGGGCGCGGACGCTATTGCAAGGGCGGAGCGCAACGGCAAGGCGGGGAATTCGGCCATGCGGAACCTGACGATCAACGGCGACCGGCTGTGGGACTCGCTGATGGAGCTGGCGCAGATCGGCGCGACCGAGAAGGGCGGCGTGTGCCGGCTTGCGCTGACCGACCTCGACCGGGAGGGCCGCGACCTGTTCATCCGCTGGTGCGAGGCCGCCGGCTGTACGGTGCGCGTCGACCGGGTCGGCAACATCTTCGCGCGCCGGCCGGGCAAGGACGAGAGCCGCCCGCCGGTGATGACCGGCAGCCATCTCGATTCCCAGCCGACCGGCGGCAAATTCGACGGCGCCTACGGCGTGCTCGCCGGGCTGGAGGTCGTCCGCACCCTCAACGACCTGGAGATCGAGACCGACGCGCCGGTCGAGGTGGTCGCCTGGACCAACGAGGAGGGCAGCCGCTTCTCGCCGCCGATGATGGGCTCCGGCGCCTTCGCCGGCGTGTTCACCGAGGAAGAGATGCTCGCCCGGCCCGACAACGTGACCGGCGATCTGCTCGGCGACGAGCTGAAGCGCATCGGCTACGACGGCCCGGAGGCGGTCGGCGGGCGCGCGGTCGGCGCCTATTTCGAGGCCCATATCGAGCAGGGCCCGATCCTGGAGAACGAGGAGAAGACGATCGGCGTCGTTACCGGCGCCCAGGGCCAGCACTGGTACGAGATTACCGTGACCGGGCAGGAGGCCCATGCCGGCCCGACGCCGATGCCCCTGCGCAAGGACGCGCTGGTCGCCGCCGCCCGCATGATCGACGCGATCAACCGGCTCGGCCACGCCTTCCCGCCCTATGCCTGCGCCACCGTCGGTTTCGTCGACGCCAGCCCGAACTCGCGCAACACAATTCCCGGCAAGGTCTTCTTCACCGTCGACCTGCGCCACCCGGACGACGACACGCTCGCCGCGATGAACGACCGGCTGCGCGCCGAGTTCGCCGAGATCGCCGAGGCTGCGGGCTGCACCGTCGACATCGTCGATTTCTGGCAGTTCCCGGCCCAGCCCTTCGACGAGGACTGCGTTTCCGCCGTGCGCGCGGCCGCCGAGCAGGGCGGCCACGCCTGGCGCGACATCGTCTCCGGCGCCGGCCATGACGCGGTCTACATCGCCCGCATCGCGCCGACCGGCATGATCTTCATCCCGTGCGAGGACGGCATCAGCCACAACGAGATCGAGAACGCCACCCCGGAAGACTGCGCCGCCGGCGCCGAGGTGCTGCTGAAGGCCGTGCTCGACCGGGCGGTGGAGTAGCGGGAGAAGCGCCCCGGACCCCGGTTTCTCCGGCTATGGGTGGCCCGGCAGCCCGTTGCGTACGGATTTCACCGCGAAGCGGCAGGCTGGCGCTGGACACGGCGCGGATTGTCACCTTTTATCGTCCGCGTCCGTTGTAACGCGCCGCCGGTCCGGCGGGCCGGGAGAGGAGACCGTCATGCACAAGACCGAAATCCATCCGGATGCCGTCCGGCTTATCAAGGCGCGGCGCGGCGGCCGCCTCCATGTCCACGACACGCTCGATCCTGCGCGCACGGCCCTGGTCGTGGTCGACATGCAGACGGCCTTTCTCAAGCCAGGTCTGCCTTCGGAAGTGCCGATGGCGCGCGAGATCGTGCCCAACATCAATCGCCTCGCGGCAGCTTTCCGGGCGGCCGGCGGCAACGTCGTCTGGGTCACCACCACCTTCGACGAGAACATCTTCACCGAATGGTCGTCTTTCCTGGGCGGCACCGTCAGCCCGGAGATGGCGAAGCGGATCGCCCGGCAGCTCATGGAAGGCACCGAAGGCCATCCCCTCTGGCCGGACATCGAGGCCGAAGACGGCGACATCCGCTCGGTCAAGCGGCGCTTCAGCGCCTTCATCCAGGGTTCTTCGGATATCGAGGCGCAATTGCGCGCCAGAGGCATCGATACCCTGGCGGTAACCGGCACGCTCACCAACGTCTGCTGCGAGGCCACGGCGCGCGACGCCATGATGCGCAACTTCCACGTCATCATGGTGGCCGACGGCAACGCGACCTATACCGACGCCATCCACAACGCCAGCCTGACCAGCATGTCGATCAACTTCGCCGACGTCATGACGACCGACGAGGTTATCGGCGCCCTCTCCGGCGCGCCGGCGCAGGCTGCCGAGTAGCCGGCGCCATGCGGCTGGACCGCATCGACGATCCGACCGTCTACGGCACGCGGGCCAAGATCGGCGTTATCGTCCCGCCCACCAACACCGCCAACGAGGCCGAGTGGGCGCGCATGACGCCGCCCGGCGTGACGATCCATGCCGCGCGCATGCCGCTGCATCTCGATACGGCGAGCGAAGCCGGCAAGGCGGCGCTTTACGCCGACGTCGAGCGCTATGCCGGCGACCTGGCCCAGGCGAGCGTCGACCTGATTGCCTACGGCTGCACCGCCGGGTCCATGGTCAGCCCGGTCGAAGGTCTGCCGGACTTCATGACCGAACGCACGGGGCGGCCGGCGGTGACGACGGCACAGGCCATCGTCGAGGCCCTGCGCGCCCTCGGCGCGACGAAGGTTGCGCTCGGCACGCCCTACGACCGCGCGCTCAATGCACACGAAGTCCGTTTCCTGGCCGACCACGGCATTGCGGTCGTCCATGAGGAAGGCTTCGGCTACGGCGCCGGCGGGCCGCAGGAGCACCGCAACATCGCGCGCATCCGGCCCGAGGAGGTCTACGCCCTGGCCAGGCGCGTCGACCGGCCGGAAGCGCAGGCGATCCTGCTGTCCTGCACCGATCTGGCGACGCTGGACGCGATCGAACGGCTGGAAGCCGAAACCGGCAAGCCGGTCGTCAGCAGCAACACGGCGACCTTTTGGTTCGCGCTGCGCCGCGCCGGAGTCGACGACCGGCTCGACGGCTTCGGGCGGCTGCTCCGGGAGCACTGATGACAGCCGCCGCCGATCTCTATCCGTCGCTCAAGGATCGCGTCGTCGTCGTTACCGGCGGCGGCCGGGGCCTCGGCCTCGAGATGGCGCTCGCCCTGGTCGAGGCCGGCGCCCGGGTGACGGTGACCAGCGCCCGCGAGGCCGGCGAACTGGCCGATGTCGAGGCGCGGGCCGGGGCGCTGGCCGGGCCCGGCCGCCTGATCGCAGCGCAGGCGGATGTACGCGATTACGACGATAGCCTTCGGGTGCTCGAGCGGACGCTGGACGCCTTCGGAGCCGTGCACTGCCTGGTCAACAACGCCGGGCGCGGCATGAAGCTGGTCCATCCCAACTATGTCGAGGAACGGCCGAAATTCTGGGAGGCGCCACTCGACGGCTGGCGCGAGATCGTCGACACCAACATCAATGGCGTCTTCAACATGGCGCGCGCCTTCACGCCCGGTTTCATCGGGCAGGGCTTCGGCAAGATCGTCAATGTTTCGACCAGCGACGTGACCATCGTGCGCGTCGGCTATTCGCCCTACGGGCCGAGCAAGGCGATGCTGGAGGCGATGAGCCGGGTCTGGGCGCAGGATCTGGAAGGCACGGGTGTCACCGTGAACGTCTTCCTGCCCGGCGGCGCGACCGACACCGCCATCCTGCCGGAAATGGCGCAGAAGCGCGGCGCCGACGGCGGGCTGCTGCGGCCGGAGATCATGCGCGCGCCGATCCTGTGGTTGTGCTCGGACCGCTCGAACGGCCATACCGCGGAGCGCTATATCGCGCGCCTGTGGGACGATTCGCTGCCGCCGGACGAGGCCGCCGCCGGAGCGCGCGACCGGCACCACGAAAAGCCCGGAATCCTCTAGCGAAGCGCCTGCCCCGATCGAAGCGTGCTTGGCGCGGAGACCCGATCATGAAAACCCAGGTTATCGGCGACATCGTCATCGACCGGATCGTCGAGGCCGAAGGCGCCTTCGCCGATTTCGGTTTTATCCTGCCGGGTGCGACTCAGGACCTGGTCGACGCCAACGCCGACTGGCTGGTGCCCCGCTTCGTTGCACCGGACGGCAAGCTGATCATGGCCTTCCACGCGCTCGTCCTGCGCACGCCGCGCCAGACCATCCTGGTCGATTGCTGCGTCGGCAACGACAAGGACCGGCCGCTGCGCCCGATGTGGCACCGGCAGCGGACGCCGTTCCTCGACACCATGAGCGCGGCCGGCGTCGCGCCGGAAGATATCGACATCGTGATGTGCACCCATCTGCACGCCGATCATGTCGGCTGGAACACGCAGCTGGTCGACGGCCGCTGGGTGCCGACCTTCCCCAACGCCCGCTATGTGTTCGCGCGCCGGGAGTACGAATTCTGGGAGGCCGAAGCCCGCCGCGCGAAGGCGGAGGGTGCAGAAGAGCCGCCCAATCACGGCAGCTTCGACGACAGCGTCCTGCCGGTCATGGAGGCCGGACGGGCGGTGCTGGTCGAGGCCGATCACGAGCTGGAGCGCGGCATCTGGCTGGAACCCGCCTTCGGCCACACGCCGGGCAACGTGAATGTCAATGTGAAGGACGGCGGCCGCCACGCCCTGCTGTGCGGCGACACCATGCACACGCCGCTGCAACTGTGCGACCCCGACCTGTCGAGCGCCTTCTGCGAAGACCCGGCGATGTCGGCACAAAGCCGCACGGCGATGGTCGAACGGCTGGCCGATACGGACTCCGTGCTGCTCGCCGGCCATTTTCCCACCCCGGTCGCCGGCCGCATCGTGCGCCACCGGGAGGCCTTCCGCCTCGATACCGGGACGTGAACGGGGAGCTTGCGTCACTACACGGCGGTTGCTAGATTAGCTAATCCTTAGTTAAGGAGATCATTATGGCGACCGTCACGGTGCACGCCGCAAAAACCCATTTGTCGAAGCTGATCAAACGCGTCGAGGCGGGCGAGGAAATCGTCATCGCACGAGGCGACCAACCGGTTGTGCGTCTCGTGCCCTACGCGGCGAAGGTGGACAAATTGAAGGGCTTCGGCTCTATGAAAGGGCTTATCGACGTAGGTCCGGAATTTTTCGAACCCCTTCCGGACGAAGAACTTGAGGCCTGGTATCGCTGACTGCGATGCGCGTCCTCCTCGATACGCATGTCGCGCTTTGGTGGCTGAAAGGCGACGACCGGATTCCCCGACAAATTCGAGATATCGTGGCACATCCCGACACGGAACGGTTCGTGAGCGCGGCAACGATCTGGGAAATCGCGATCAAGTCGAAACTCGGAAAGCTTCCGGCCGCCGCCGCGGCGGTCGAAACGATGCCGGCCTGCTTTACCGACATTGGCTTTTCGATGCTGGACATTAATGCCGCCCATGCAAAGCGCGCCGGCAGCCTGCCGTTACACCACCGCGATCCCTTCGACCGGATGCTCGTTGCGCAAGCGGCGATAGAATCGCTCACACTGATTTCCGGCGATCCCGTCCTCTCGCTCTACGATGTCGACACTGGATGGGATGCAATTCGGTAACCGGAAACCTCCGCATACCGCGAGCCCCGGACAGCCTTAATAGTCCTGCATCAGGCTGCCCCAGCCGTAGACCTTGTCGTCGATGCCCTGCTGGCGCAGCGACCACCAGTAGGTCGCCGTGTTGATCGCGATCACCGGCTTGTCGAGCCAGAATTCGGCGATCGCCGCGACCCGCGCCATGGCGAGATTGGTGCCGACCTGGACGATCGCCTCGACCCGGCTGTCGTTCACCTCGACGATCGCATCGCGCAGTTCCTTCTCCGAAACGTGCGCGATCAGTTGCGGGCTGGCGCATTTCAGGCCCTTGAGATTGATCACCTCGAAGCCGCAATCCTCGAAGAACTTGCGGACATTCGCGTCGCCGACCGGCATGTAGGGCGTGATGACGCCGATCCGCTTGATGTCGCCGTATTTGCGCAGCGCCGCCTGGCAGGCGTCGGAGCCCATCGAGACCGGCACGCCGGCACGCGCCTCGCAATTCCGGTGGAAGATCTTCGAACCTTCGAGCCCGTCCCAGAAGGTCTCGGCCGACATGCCCATGATGACGGCGCCCGGCGAGCAGGTGACCACCCGGTCGATCGCCACCATCAGCTCGGCCCGGATATCGATCATCAGCTGATTGAAATCGTCGTCGTTGCGCACCGGATTATCCGGGATGTGGATACGCGCGAAATGGTTGGATACGCCGTAAGGCCGGAACGAATCGAACTCCGGCTGCACGGCCGTGTTGGTGGACGGCGCGATGACGCCGAATTTCATGCGGTGACCGATCGAATCGACCATGTTGTTCTCCCTCCGGAATCAGTCGATAAACTATGAAATATATTACATATAATGCAATATATTTCCTTTGACTACGGGATCGCTTCGGCTTCGCGCAGCCCGGCGATCATCGAACTGCGCAACAGGAATTCCCGCGCCCGCGCCGGATCGTCGGCAGTCCGGCGCATCTCGTCGTGCCGCTTCTGCCGCTGCACCGGGTCGGTCTCCATCAGGGTTTCCCGGTTCCGGATGGTCGACTGCTGCACGAAATCCAGCGCCATCTGCCGGCGCTGCCGCTCGTAGCGGTCGAGCACGGCATCGTCTGTTTCGCCGCGCCAGACGGAGACCAGCTTCCCGCACAGGCTGAAGGCGTCCTGGATGCCGCCGTTCATGCCCATGCCACCGAGCGGGTTGTTGATATGGGCGGCATCGCCGGCCAGCAGGATGCGGCCGATCCGGTATTTGTCCGCAACCCGCTGATGGACCCGGTAATGGGTCTTGTGCACGACATCGAACGGCCCGCAGCCCGGTGCGACACCCGCCAGGCGCTCCTGCACCCGCTCGTCGGTCAACGCGAATTCCATGTCCTCGTCCGGGCCGGTCGGGAACAGCACCCGCCAGGCATCGACGACGCGAAGCAGCACCAGCCACTCCTCCGGGTCGGCAAAATAATTGACCGGGGTGAGGTCCGGCATCGGACCGCGGAACTCGAAGCTCGTCGAGAGCGTCAGGAACAGTTCCGGAAAGGTCAGCCCGTCATAGGCGATGCCGAGCGAGCGCCGCACCGCGCTGTTGGCGCCGTCGCCGCCGATGACCCATCGGCCCTCGAATTTCTCGATGCCTTCCGCGGTGTTTGCGGTGACCCAGGCGCGGTCGCCGTTCTGGCCCGCCCCGGTCACCTCATGGCCGAAGCGCAGATCGAAATGCGGCACGTCCGCCATGCGCCGGTGCAGCAGGCGGGTCAGCTTCCATTGCTCGGTCTGAATCCGGTAGGGATGGCCGGTATCGTCCTTGAGCAGGCTCATGTCCCAGGTGACGACGGGGCCGGTTTCCCGGTCGCGATACTGCCAGGTCGGCGCGATCAGACCCCAGCCGGCAAGTTCCCCGACGATTCCGTCGAAGAAGTCCAGCATGTCCAGGGTCGGCGGATGCCAGGTCGAGGCCCGCAGGTCGGTCGCCAGATCGTCACCCGCCTCCAGCACCAGCACCGGAATGTCGTGCAGCGCGAGGTAGGCGGCGGCGGTCATGCCGACCGGCCCCGCACCTGCGACGATAACCCGGTCCGTTTCGGCCATGTGCGCCCTCACATTCCTGCTATCCGGCCCGCTATCCGGCGGCAGCGACGCGGGAATCCGGCACCGCTTCCTGCCGCGCGAGCCGCTCGACGACGCGGCGCGCCATCGTGGGCGCCCGGTCGAAAGCGGCATCGACGCGCGGGCTGTCGGGGAAGCGCTCGTCGCCCCGCTGCACGCCCTCGACGACAACCTTGTCCTCCAGGAACGCCTCGCGAAACAGGTCCCTGACCCGCCGGTCCACGCCGGCATCGGTCAGCGAGAAGTTGCGCACATGGGTATAGAAATAGAAGCAGGTCCGGTCGGTTTCCGGGGTGATCAGATTGAAGGACCGCAGTTCCACGCCCCGGCTGCGGTCGCCTTCCGGCGCGCCCGTCCCGGCCGCTGCGCTGCCCATATCGACCACCACCATGGAGGGCGGCGCGAAGGTGATGATCTGCCAGCGGTCGACATTGCCCTCGAACCCGCCGAGCGCGGCGTAGATCGGCGCCGGCGGCCGGTCCAGGATCCAGCGGGTCATGCGCACCCGGTCGCCGTCGCGTTCGGCGCGCACCGGAATGTCGGCAACGTCGTCGGTGCCGAGCGTCGACTTGTGCACGAAGGAGACATGCGAGCCGTCCATCAGATTGTCGACGACAAGCTGGTAATGGCCCGCGACATGCAGGGGATCGCCCTCCGTGACGGCCCAGTCCGGATGGCCGTTCAGGGCAACGTCCGGGATCAGGCTTTCGTCGGCCAGCGCCGGATCGCCCGGCCAGATCCAGATCCAGCGCCATTTCTCGACAACCGGATAGGCCCGCACCCGGGCGGCCTCAGGGATGCTGTCCTGCCCCGGAATGCGCACGCAGCGCCCGGAGCCGTCCAGCGTAAAGCCGTGATAGCCGCATTGCAGGGTGTCGCCGACGACCGTGCCCATGGAGAGCGGCATGCGCCGGTGCGGGCAGCGGTCTTCCAGAGCCGCCGGGGTTCCGTCGGCCTGCCGGAACAGGACGACAGGCGCGCCGAGCAGCGTGCGGGCGAGCGGCCGTCTTTCGGCGCCGCCCGAAAGCTCGTGGTGCCACGCCGCGACATACCAGGCATTCCGGATATAGCCGTCACCCATTGTCGTTCCGGTCAACCCCCCGGTTTCCGCCGCTTCCGTGCGGCACTTCGGCAAATCCGACCGCCCCCGGCTGCGTTGACATACTCCATTCGCTACATGCACTTTACTGCGCAAAATGCAGCGGGCGCAGGCGCGCCGGGAGCATCCTGCGATATTATGCATTACGACTATGTGCCCCTGCCGGCGCGCAACCCGCTGAAATGGCCCAACGGTGCGCGCCTGGCCCTGATCCTCACGATCAACCTGGAGTTCTGGGACCTGGTGAAGGACACCACCGCGCCCTACTACGCCGGCGGCCCGCCGGTGCTGCCCGATCCCCTGCCCGGCAACGTGCCCGACTATCACAATTTCACCTGGCGCGAATACGGCCAGCGGGTCGGCGTGTGGCGGATGATCGACACGTTCGACAAGGCCGGCGTGCCCGCGGGCTGCACCATGAACGCCAAGATGGGGCTAGAGCGGCGGCCGGTGATCGACGCGGTCCGGGAGCGCGGCTGGGAGCTGGTCGCGCACAATTACGAGCAAGGCGACCTGCTGACCAACTACCAGTTCGACCGGGCGGCCGAGGCCGACCTGATCGGGCGTACCCTCGACGTCTACGAACAGGTCGTCGGCAAGCCGGCCCGGGGCTGGCTGTCCTCCTCCCTGCGCGGCACGTCGCAGACCGCCGACATCCTGGCCGAAAACGGCCTGATCTTCCTGTGCGACTACATGAATGACGAGCAGCCCTACCTGATCCGCACGCCGTCGGGCCCGATCGTCTCCACGCCCTATTCGGTGGAGATCAACGATTTCACCTTCTTCCACCGGCGCGGCATGTCCACCGGGATGGCGCTGGAGCTGCTGAAGGAACAGTTCGACCAGCTTTACCTGGAAGGCGCGGAAAGCGGCCGGCTGATGAATGTCGGCCTGCATCCCCATGTCGCCGGCCATCCCTACCGGATCCGGGCCCTGCGCGAGTTCCTGGACTACGCCAGGGGTTTCGAGGGCGTGTGGTGGGCGACCCGCGAAGCCATCGCGGCGTGGTATCTGGAAAGCCACAGTTCCCACATTCCGGCCTGACCGGCGCGTTCCGAGCCCCGCTCCATGGACCTGTCCCAGCTTCCCCAGCAAATCGTCAACGGCCTGATGCTGGGCGGCGTCTACGTCATGGTGGCGGTCGCGTTCACCCTCATCATCGGCATGCTGAATTTCCTGAACTTCACCGTGCCGGCGCTGTTCATGCTCGCTGCCGTACTGATGTGGGCGATCCTCGAAGGCCACGGCATCGCCCTCGACCTGACCGCGATCGCCGTGCTGCTCGTACTCGCCATGATGGTCGCCGACCGGCTGCAGCAGGCCAGGCTGCCGGCGTCGGTCAAGACCGTCGGCGCCCTGGGCCTCGTCGCCGGCGCCTGCGTCTTCCTCTGGCTGATCCTGTCCTTCAAGCCGGGCCCTGCCGTCTTCGCCTGGCTGGACGGCGCGGTCGGCGCGAGCGGGCGGTGGCTCCTCGGCATCGTCGTCGCCTTCGCCACCGTCGCGGTGCTGTCGCTGCTGATCGAGCGCTTCACCTACCGCTACATGAAGGCGAAATACGGCGACGCCACGGAACACGCCCTGCCGCTGGTCAGCTCCCTCGGGTTCCTGATCGTCATCGAGCACACCGTCATCAGCACATGGGGTTCGGATTCGCTGACCACGGAGTCGCCTTTCGGCAACGCCAGTTTTGAGCTCGGACCGGTGCTGTTCTCTGTGCCGCAACTCCTCAGCCTGATCCTGTCGCTCGCCATCGTCTTCGGCCTGTCGGTCATGCTGAAAACGACGAAGCTGGGCCGGGCGCTGCGCTCGATCGCCGAACGGCCGGACACCGCGCCGCTCATGGGCGTCGAGGTCAGCCGCATCGTGCCGGTCGTCTATGTCATCGCCGGGCTGTTGTGCGCGACCGCCGGCATCCTGTTCACCATCAACTACACGACCGTCGACGCCTATATCGGCGATACCGTCGCCACGGTCGCCATCGCCGGCATGGTGCTGGGCGGACTGGGCAACGTGTGGGGCGCGATCGTCGGCGCCATGCTGATCGGCATGGTCGAGGTCATGTCGATCTACATGGTCGGCGCCACCTTCAAGAAGATTCCGATCTGGGGGTTGCTGCTGCTGATCCTGATCGTGCGCCCGACCGGGCTGTTCGGCCACACCGCCATCGGCAAGGGCAAGTTCTAGCGGGCGGCCATGAGCGGCTATCTCGAATCTCAGCTGATCATCCTGTGCCTGAACGTGATCTACGCGTATGGCATCTTCTTGCCGGCGGCGTCGGGGCAGCTCAACCTGGGGGCGGCGGGCTTCATCACCATCGGCGCCTATTCCAGCGCCTGGATCAACGCCTCCGGCGCGCCGATGTATATCGCGATCCCGGCCTCGATGCTGTTCTGCGCCGCCATCGCCTTCACGATTGCCTTTCCGATCCTGCGCACAAGGGGCGTCTATATGGTGCTCGCCACCTTCGCCTTCGCCGAGGTGGTCGCCGGCCTGATCATCAATCTGGAGTTCCTGGGCGCCGCGGCCGGCTATCCGGTGGAGTCCCACGCCGATTATCTGGTCGTCGTCCCGGTCACCGTCCTGGTCGTCCTGCTGTGCTTCATCCTGATGTCGACCCGGCTCGGCCTCGCCATGCGGTCGATCCATGACGACGAGGCGGTGGCGACCCTGTTCGGCGTCGATGTGCGACTCGCCAAGGTTGCCGCCTTCACCCTCGGCGCCGCCCTGATGAGCCTGGGCGGCGCCCTCTACGGCCATCACTACAACTATATCGAGACCCAGACCTTCAACGTTCTGCTGAGCATCTACATCCTGCTCTACGTCCTGCTCGGCGGAACCCAGACCGCCTGGGGGCCGCTGGTCGGCGCGGCCTTTTTCACCGTCGTGCCCGAAGCCCTGCGCCAGATCGCGACCGCCAGCGGCCATGCGTGGATCGCCGACAGCCGCTTCATCATTTTCGGCGCGATCATCGTGCTGATGATGGTGTTCCGTCCGGAAGGGCTGGTCACGCGGACGATGGTGGATCGGGCGGCGACGCCGTTCGGCGGCGGCCGGTCCGGCGCGGCGCCGGCCGCGCGGGCGGCATAGCCGGGGCCGCGATGGCGGATAACGTCCTCAGCATCGAAGGCCTGCACAAGAGCTTCGGCGGCCTGAAGGTGATCGACGATGTCGGCTTCGCCGTGAAGCGCGGCAGCCGCACCGCTCTGATCGGGCCGAACGGCGCCGGCAAGACGACCGTGTTCAACCTGTTGACCGGCGTCTACCCGGTCGACGGGGGGACGATGGTGTTGGATGGCCGGGACATCACCCGGGTGCCGGCCAAGGACCGGGTGATCTTCGGCATGTCGCGCTCGTTCCAGAACATCCGGCTGATGCCGCATCTCTCGACGGTCGAGAATGTCATGCTCGGTCAGCATGCGCGCGCCCGGCGGCTCGGCGACCTGCTGTATCCGCTGGGGCTGGTGCCCGGCAATCGCTGGGCTCGCGCCGCGAAAGAGGCGCTGGAAGACGCCGGGCTCGAAACCTACCCCGGCCAGGTCGTCGCCAACCTGCCCTATGGCGTGCAAAAGCGGATCGAGGTCGTCCGCGCCATGATCTCGCAGCCGAAGCTGCTGTTGCTCGACGAACCGGCGGCCGGCCTCAACCAGGTCGAGGCGCAGCAGCTCCTGGCGTTGCTGGAAAAGGTGTCGGCCAGCGGGGTCACCCTGCTGGTCGTCGAGCACGACATGCATTTCGTGCACAATCTCTGCGACCACGTCGCCGTGCTGAATTTCGGCAAGAAGATCTTCGAAGGCACGCCGGCCCAGGTCAACGACGACCCGCTGGTCCGCGAAGCCTATCTCGGCAGCGACACCAGCATGGCCGGGCAGCAAAAGGCCGCGCCGGCGGCGGGAGCGGCCGATGCTCCTTGAAGTCGAGCGCCTGGACGTCCGCTACGGCCGCAATCACGCGATCAGGGCGCTGGATCTCGAACTCGCGGAGGGCGAGATCGTGACCGTTCTGGGCGCGAACGGCGCCGGCAAAAGTTCGCTGCTCAAGGCGGTGCAGGGTACGGTCAAGCCGGCGGCCGGCGCCGTGCGCCTGAACGGCGAGACGGTGACCGGCTGGAGCAGCCCGAAGCGGGTGCGCGCCGGCCTGACGCTGGTCCCGGAAGGCCGGCAGATATTCGTCAGCCTGACGGTGCACGAAAACCTGCAGATGGGCGCCTATTCGCGCAGCGATAATTTCGACCGGGAAATCGACGAGATTTACGAGCGCTTTCCCAATCTTGCGGCGCGGCGGGACATGCTGGCCTCCGTCCTCTCGGGCGGCGAACAGCAGATGCTGGCGATCTCGCGCGCGCTGCTGGCGCGGCCCAGGATCATGATGCTGGACGAGCCATCGCTCGGCCTGTCGCCGATCCTGGTCCAGAGCCTGTTCGACCTGATCGCGGACCTGAACCGGGACGGCCTGACCATCCTGCTGGTCGAGCAGAACACCCACATGGCATTACAGACCGCGCATCGCGGCTATGTTCTCGAACTCGGAGCGACCGTCCTGTCGGGGACGGCCGAGGAACTTCTCGCCGACGATCGTCTGGAGGAGGCGTATCTCGGCGGGAACTGAGCGCCGCCGGCCCCGGCCCGACGGCTGGAACGGGGGCGCCGGCAATGAGGGATCGCGGGCGAAGGCCCGCAAAGGAGAAGATTGACATGAGCATGAGGAAAACCCTTCTGGCCGCCGCTCTGGTTGCGGCGGGCGCTGCGGCGGGAACGCCGGCGGCGGCGAAGAACGAAATCGTCATCGGCGCGAGCCTGGGCCTGACCGGCATCTATTCGACCATCGCAAAGACTACGGAAGTGGCGATCGACATCGCGGTCGCCGAGATCAATGCGGCCGGCGGCATCAACGGAAAGAAAGTCCGGGTCGCCAAGTTCGACACCGCGGGCGATCCGAAGCAGGCCGTGGTGGCGGTGCGGAAATTCGCGCGCGACGACGGGGCGCTGGCCGTGGTCGGCCCGTTCTCCTCATCCGAGGCGCGGGTCGCCTTCGCCGCCGGCGAGCGGGAGAAGATCGTCCAGATCCCGAACGCCTCCTCGGCGCCCAAGCTGGCGGACAAGTTCTCCTACGCCTTCCGCATGACCGAGAATGAGGGCCTGCAATTCCAGAGGGTGATTTCGACGCTCAAGAATCGCGGCATGCCGATCGGGTCGGCGGCGATCATGTACGGCACCGACGATGTCGTCTCAAAGGCGGTCGGCCTGTTCATCATGAAGCCGATCTTCGAGAAGAACGGCGTCAAGCTGGCCAAGGCGCCGATCGGCTTCGAGACCAAGGCGGTCGACGTGTCCGCCCAGGTCACGCAGCTCAAGGGCCAGAAGATCGACTATGTCGGCCTCGCCGGCATCACCCCGGTGGCCGTGCGCGTGCTCAAGGAAATGCGCCGCCAGGGCGTCATGACGCCGATCATCGGCGCCCAGATCTGGGCCGATCCGGAAATCACCCGGCAGATGGCGAAGGATGGCGAAGGCGCCGTTTTCTCCGCCTGGTTCTGGTACAAGAAAGACGAACGCAGCCGCGAATTCACCCGCAAGTTCGTCGAGGGCAACAAGAAACGCGGCATCGACAAGCCGTTCCCGCATCACGTCGACGCGTCGGCCTACGACGCCGTCTACCTGCTGAAGCAGGTGATGGAGGAGCAGAAGGTGACCGGCGACCCCGACAAGGTGGCCGAGGAGCGCACCCGGATCCGCGACGGCCTCAACACCGTGGTCTTCAACGGCGTGATCGGGCAGATCTGCTTCGAGAAAACCGGCGACGCCCAGCTTCCGGGCTACGTCATGACCATGAAGAACAGCGAGTGGGTCCTGCTCGGCGAGCACAAGTCGCTCCCCTGCAAGAAATAGGCCTGCACCCGGTTGGGTAAGGAAACGGCGGGCCGCCCGGCCCGCCGTTTTCGTTCGATCCCGCGGCCGGCGCCGTTCTCAGATGCCGACGATAGCGTTGCCGCCGTTCGGGCTGATCGTCTGACCGGTCATCAGCGCGGCTTCGTCCGAGGCCAGGAAGGCGACGGCGCAGGCGAGGTCGCGCGGTTCGGCGAGCCGCCGCATCGGCACCGCCGCGGCCCGTCGCTCGAATTCCGCATCGTCGTTCAGGCTCATCTGCGTCATCTCTGTCTTCACCAGGCCGGGCGCGAGAGCGTTGACGGTGATGTTCCACGGGCCGAGTTCCCGGGCCAGCGCCTTGGTCAGGCCGAGCATGGCGCCCTTGGCCGCCGTATAGTGCGCCGCGTTCGGGCTGCCGATCATCGCGAACATCGAGGACACGTTGACGATCCGGCCCCAGCGTTGCGCCTTCATGCCCGGCACGACGGCCTGGCTGAGAAAAAAGGCCGATTTGACGTGAACGGCCAGCATGGCGTCGTAGCCGGCCTCGTCGATCTCCTCGAAGGGCAGTTGCCGGCCGGAGATGCCGGCATTGTTGACCAGGATATCGACCGCGCCGCGCCGGGCGGCGATCCGCTCCACCGCCGCCCGCATGGCGCGGACATCGGCAGCGTCGCCCGGCAGCGGTTCGGCGGAACCGCCGCTGTCGCGAATCGCCCCGGCGACCGTTTCCGTCCGTTCCGCGACAACGTCCTGCACGACGATGTGGGCGCCGCGCCCGGCCAGCGCCTCGGCATGCGCCCGCCCCATGCCCGAGCCGGCCCCCGTGACCAGGGCGGTGCGGCCTTGCAGGGAATCGTCCATCGGCGTTTCCTTTCGTATTGTCTTGGCATGTTCGCCAACAATTCGAACACTACCCGAACCGGCAAAGTATTCACCGGAATTTATTTTGCCCGGGCCGATATACGAACAGCGGCAATTCCCGCGATTCGGCGGAAGACTGTGCCGGCGCCGGCGCCCTGTGCCATGCAACGCGCCGGGGCGATGCAAGGATCCGATCGTTGACCTCACGGGTTTCCCGCAATGCAGGCGGCATGGAGCGCCGGGCGCTCGACCTCTCCTTCTATATTGCGGTCGGGCTGATCGCGGGCGCGATCATCGCGCTGCAGATCGGCATCATGCGCGTCTTCGCGGTCGGCACCTGGTCGCATTTCGGCTCCTTCGTCATCTCGATCGCCATGCTCGGCTTCGGCGTGATGAGCGCGGCGATGTGCGTGAGCACGCCGACCTTCCGGAAATACTGGGAGCCGCTGATTACCGGCGCCCTGGTCGTTTTCGGGCCGCTGATGCTGCTGTCCAACGCGGTCGCCCAGTCGCTCGGCTTCAACCCGATCGAACTGGTCGCCAACCCGGAACAGAAGTTCAGGCTCTTCTACCTTTTCCTCGTCTATTTCATCCCGTTCCTGCCGGGCGCCCTGTTCCTCGGCCTCGTTTTCATGCGCGGCCAGGTGGTGTTCGGGAAGGTCTATTTCGCCGACCTCGCCGGCTCCGGCCTGTGCGGGCTGGTTTTCCTCGCCGGCCTGTATGTCGTGCCGCCGGACTGGATCCTGCTGATCCCCTTCGGCCTGTGGGCGCTCGCCGCGGCGGTGTGGTTCGGCGCCGCGCGGGCCTGGATTCCGCTTGCCGTTGCCGCCGTGCTCGGCGCCGGCGCCCTTACCGTCTCGGCCACCCATACGCGGATCGAGGTCAACCCGTTCAAGGGCGTCAGCTACGTTCGAAAGTTCCCGGATTCGAAACGCATCTACCGGGACTATTCCCCCTTCGGCCTGCTCGAGGGCTATGCCAGCTCCTACCTGCATTTTGCGCCGGGGCTGAGCGACAACGCCGCGGTCAATCTCGAGTCGATGCCGAAGAACGCCTATCTCGCGCTCTACGTCGATTCGGACGGCCCCATCGGGGTGATGAAGCGGATTCCGCGGGCGCAGCAGGCCTATTTCGAGTTCCTGCCGATGTTCGCGCCCTACGTCGTCAAGAAGCGGCCGGACGTCTTCGTGGTGCAGCTGGGCGGCGGCATTTCGTCGAATGTCGCGCTCGCGGCCCGCGCAAGGTCGCTCACCGTTGCGGAAAGCAACCCGGCGCTGCTGGACGCGCTGACCGGCGACGGGCCGGTCGCGCGGCTGACCGGCAATCCGCTGAAGGACGCCAAGGTCCGGATCGTGCCCTATGACGGGCGGCTCTACCTCGGCGGCGTCCGGAACCGCTACGACATCGTCGACCTGAGCCTCGCCGACTCGACGGGCCTCAGCCATGCCGGCGGCTTCGCCATCGTCGAGAAATACAATTACACGGTGGAGACCCTGCAGGACTACATGCGCGCCCTGAAGCCGGACGGCGTGCTCGCGATCACCCTGTGGAACAAGGAGGACCTGCCGAAATCGGTCCCCAAGCTGTTCGCCACCGTGGCCGCCGCGGCCCGCGGGCTGGACGGCGACGCGGCGCGGGACAGACTGTTCATCTTCCACACCTACCTCTCGACCGTCACCGTCCTCTACAAGAAGAACGGCTATGCGCCCGCCGAGACCGCAGCCCTGAAGACGTGGTCGGAGGACATGTCGTGGGAGCTGCTGCACACGCCCGGCGCGCGCGTCGACCGGACCGGTGCGGCCCGGATCTGGCGGACCTACCGGGCCTCCCATTTCGTCGTCGGCAAGGCCCCGGAACCCGAGACGGGACGCTCGGGCACAGAAGGCGCCGAGGCCGGCGGCGACGGGCCGGCGCCGACCTGGCAGGCGCTCTACCGGCTGATGCTGGGCCACATGCTGGCCGGCGAGTTCGACGCGGTGCAGCGGAACTACGTCTTCGACACCCGCCCGCTGACCGACAACCGGCCCTACTTCGCCGCCTACATCAAGGCGTTGGAAATCCCCCACTTCCTCGATCAACTGGAGGCGGTATCGGACGAATGGGGCTATCTGCTGCTCTGGGCGACGCTCGTCATCGCGACGATCTTCGGCGTCTTCCTGATGACGATCCCGGTGGTTGCGGGCTGGCGCACCATCTTCTCGCGCCAGCCGGGCAAGACCGGCATCTTCGTCTATTTCTTCTGCCTGGGCGCCGGCTACATCACCATCGAGGTCGGCCTGATCGGCAAGTTCCTGGTCGCCCTGTCGAACCCGACCATCTCGGCGGCCGTCCTGATCACCAGCATGCTGTTCTTCTCCGGCCTCGGCTCGCTCGCCAGCGCGCGTTACGTCGCCGACTGCCGGCGCATCATGCCCCGGATCTTCGTCGGCATCGCGGCGCTGGTAGCGCTGGGCGCCCTGACGTTCGATCCGGTGCTCGGCGCGATCGGCCAGTGGCCCTACCCGCTGCGCATCGCGACCTGCATCCTGCTGATCGCGCCGGCCGCCTTCCTGATGGGCTTTCCTTTCCCGACCGGGATGACGATGCTGTCCCGCCTCGGCAAGGAGCGGTTCTTCCTGTGGGCCTGGGGCATCAACGGCACCTTCTCCGTCGTCGGCGCGGTCGCCGTGCCGATCGTCAACGTGCTGTTCGGCCAGCAGACCCTGCTGCTCGCCAGCGCCGCGCTCTACCTGATCGCCCTGCCGGCCTTCTTCAGTCTGCTCAAGCCGGCGCCGGACGCCGACGCGGCGGCCTGACGGCTACACCGCGCGTCCGCCGTCCACCGGCAGGGCGACGCCGGTGATGAAGCCGGCCTCGTCGCTGGCCAGCCACAGGGCGGCTTTCGCGACATCCTCGGAGGTGCAGAGCCGGCCGAGCGGCACCGTCGCCTCGAAGGCCGCGCGGGTGTTGGCGCCGAGGAAGGAAGGCAGCAGCGGCGTGTCGCCGGCCACCGGGCAGAGCGCATTCACCCGGATATTGTCGGGGCCCAGTTCGGCCGCCATCGATTTGGTCATGGTGATGACCGCGCCCTTGGACGCGTTGTACCAGGTCAGGCCGGGCCGCGGGCGCAGGCCGGCGGTCGACGCGGTGTTGATCATGCAGCCGCCGCCTTGCTCGCGCATGACCGGCACGACCTCCATCGCCGCCAGGTAGATCGACTTCACGTTGACGGCGAAGATGCGGTCGAACTCCTCTTCCCCGACATCCAGCATCGGCCGGTTGACGTGGGTGATGCCGGCATTGTTGACCAACGCATCGAGGCGCCCGTAGCGGTCGACCGCCGTGCGGACCATCGTGCGGACATCGTCCCGGTCGGCGACGTCGGCATGGACGTAGGCGCCGCCGATCTCGTCGGCGACCTTTTTGCCGAGCTGGTCGTTCAGGTCGGCGCAGACGACCTGCGCGCCTTCGGCGGCATAGCGCCGGGCGATGGCTTCGCCGAAGCCGGAAGCCGCGCCGGTGACGACGGCGACCTTGTCCTGGAGTTTCATGTCCGTCTTCTCCGCTGATCCCGGGGATGATGCGGCCGGCAACGTGCCTCACCGCGCCCGCGCAGGCAACAGGACGGAGCACCCCGGCCGCTGCGGCATGCAGACTGGCGACTCCTCATCCGCCCTCGGATTGTGTATGGAAGGGACGTGGGATTGCCGACATCGTAACCGTAAACCGGAGGACGCCGTGGCGGGCATTTTCATCGCGTTCGTGAACGTGACCGATCCGGAGAAATACAAGAACTATATGGCGCTCACCCCGGCGGCCGTTGCGGCCTACGACGGCGAATGGCTGGTCCGCGGCGGCGCGACCGAGACCATGGAAGGGCCGGAAGAGACCCGCCGGGTCGTCGCGATCCGCTTCCCCTCGGTCGAGCGGGCGCGGGAATTCTGGACGTCGCAGGAATACCAGACGGCGAAGATCGAACGCGCCGGCGCGGCCGAGATGCACGCAATTCTCGCCGAAGGCGTCTGAGCCGTGCCGTACCGGGCCACGCCGGAGGAGATGGAAGCCTACGAGGCTGACGGCGCCGTCCTGCTGAAGAGCGTCATCGGCGCGGAATGGCGCGACCGGGTGGCCGCCGCGATTGAGCGGGACATCGAAAACCCCGGCCCGTTCTGCCACAGCTACGAATCCGAAGGGCAGGGCCGGTTCCACGGCAACCTGCGGGTCTGGCAAAACGATCCGGACTTCCGCGCCTATTGCTTCGAGAGCGGCCTGCCGGAACTGGCGGCGCAATTCTTCGGCGCAGCGAAGGTCAACCTGCTCTACGACCAGCTTTTCGTGAAGGAGCCGGGCACGGCGAACCGGACCCGCTGGCACAACGACCAGCCCTACTGGCCGGTGCGCGGCCGGCAGGTCATGTCCTTCTGGCTCGCGCTCGACCCGACCACGGCGGAGAACGGCCGCCTCGAATTCGTCCGCGGCTCGCACCTGTGGGACCGCTGGTTCCAGCCCGAGCCGTTCGGCAGGACCGTGACCCGGAGCTACGACGACAATCCGGACTACGAGACAATGCCGGATATCGAGGCGGCGCGCGGCGACTACGACATCGTCGCCTGGGACATGGAACCCGGCGACGTGATCGCCTTCCACGCGATGGCGGTCCACGGCGCCGGCGGCAACCTGCGCAGCGATGTGCGCCGGCGCGGCTACACGGTGCGCTATACCGGCGACGACGCCCGCTACGATACGAGGCCGGGCACGGCGAAGCCGCTGATGATCGATGCGCTGCGTGACGGCGATCCGATGGATTGCGGGCTCTATCCGGTCGTGTGGCGGCGGGAGGCCGCAACCGCGGCCTGACTTTCTCCGAACGAGCCCGGAAATGCGCCGGAACGCGCGGTTGACTCCCGAAAGCCGCCGCCCTATCTGCCGGCCTTCAACAACGATTTCTCCCGATCCGGCGCCGGACCCATGAAAGTCGCAAGTTCCGTCAAGTCGCTGAAGAAGCGCCACAAGGACTGCCGCGTCGTGCGCCGGCGCGGGCGCATCTACGTCATCAGCAAGACGGTGCGCAAGTTCAAGGCGCGCCAGGGCTGAAACGGCGGCTGAAACGGCAGCCGGAACGGCGCGGGCATCTGCCCGGACAGGACTGAAACGGCGGGCTCCGGTCCGCCGTTTTGCATTTCAGGATTCCGCATCCGCCCCGGCCGCCAGGCCGGCCCGGAACCAGCCCAGCAGGTGGCGCATGTCGTAGACCGGCCGCCCGGTGCGGCGGGCGATGTCCGCGGCCCAGGGAGCCATGTTGGTGCATTCCAGCACGATGGCGCCGACATCGGAAAAATCAGCGCACAGCCGGTCCGCCGCCGCGCACAGGTCCGCCCGCGCCCGGTCCGGATCGAGCGTCGGCCGATTGCCGACATAGACCGCGCTGAAATGGCTGTCCCGGCCCGGCCCGGAAACCGGAATGTCCGCCGGCGCGCCGGCCGCCGCGAGATGGGCCGGCCCGAGCGCCCCGGCATCGGCGGTCAGCACGCCGACCCGGCGCCCTGCCGGCAGCAGCCGCTGGACCAGCGGAACCTGCATCAGCGAGGAAGCGGCGACCGGCACCCCGCAACCCTCCGCCAGCGCAGTCTGGAACGGCGCCAGGAATCCGCAACTCGTCGTGAGCCCCACCGCCCCCTGCCCGACCAGCGCCCGGCCGGCGGCGACGAAATCCGGCAGCAGGCCGGCCGGATCGCCGCGAACCGCCGTTCCGGGGTCGGCGCCCGGCACCGTGGCGTAGAGGACGGGAAAATCGAAGGAGCCCGGATGGCCGATATCGCCCTGCAAACGCGGGAACCGCGTCTCCAGCATCAGCACGCCGATTGCGGCATCCGCCGCGCCCGGCCGGTCTGCAACTGCGCCCATGCCGGATTCCCCGCCTTCTCCGAAGCCGGGACCGTAGGGCATTCGCCGCTTGCAGAAAACCGGCGCCGGGGAAGCGCGTTGCCTTCGCCCGGCTCTATCCCGTCATGCGGCGGACCACGCCGAAGGCGAACAGCACGCCGAAGGCGGTGAACACCGCGCCGGCGAATCCGAACATGTCGTCGGTCGCGCGCGCCACCATAAACAGGCCGGCGAGCGCAACCAGGATTCCGGCAAACAGCATGACGATGTTGGACATGGGCGAAATTCCGGCGGTCGTTCCCGCTATCCGGCCGGCGCCGGCGCGAGGTCGCGGTAGGCGTGCCAGGTTGCGTGGGCGATGAGCGGCAGGGTCACCGCGAGGCCGACGAAGCCGGCGATCAGCCCCGCCCCGGTGAACAGGACGATCAGGACCGCCCACAGCAGCATGGCGACGGCGTTGCGCCGCACGGCACGAAAACTGAAGACGATGGCCTCGATTGCCGTGATCTCGCGGTCGATCAGCATGGGCGCGGACACCGCGGAAATGGCGAAGACGATCGCGGCCAGCGCCGCGCCGACCGTGCAGCCGATCACCAGGAAAAACAGGTTCCGGGTGGTCAGGATGACGTTTTGCACGAAACCCAGCAGGTCGGGCGGCGCATCGCCGAAGGCGAGCGGCGGCTCGCTGCCGAAAAACAGGGCGAACAGCAGGGTAGCGATGCGGATCCAGAACAGGAAGAACAGGCCCAGGACGAAGCCGAGCAGCGCGACCTGTCCGGTATTGCGCCGCCACGCGCCGAGCGCCGTCGCAACGCCGACCGGCCGGCCGTGCTCCAGCTCCCGGCTGACATGGTAAAGGCCGACGGCCAGCAGCGGCGCAATCAGCATGAACCCGGCGACCAGCGGCAGGACCAGGTTGTACAGGCCGTAGCGGTGCAGGATCAGCAGGAGGACCAGACCGGCGGCGGCGAACAGGCCGCCCCAGACCAGGCTGGTGCCGCGCGACCGGCGAATATCCTCCCAGCCGGCGGCGAGCCAGCCCCACGGCGCGCCGACGGAAACGGAACCGGCCTGCGCCGCCGCCTCTTTCTCCGCCGATTCTTCTGCCACCGCCACGCTTCAGCCCCGCCGAACAGGTTACCGGTCAACCGGCAGCACGGTACGCCGACACAAGTTGCAATCGTTTGATATAAATCAATGCCTGTGCGAACATCAACTGCGCCCTATGCATTGTGTCATCGGCGTGCGGTTCGGCACGGTCCGGTGACGCCTGGAACTGGCTGGTCGAGGGCACGAATCGCGATGGTAGCTGTAACGGCGGAAGCGGGGCCGGACGGCAGCAGCGCCGCCGGCGATACGGCCAGAAGCCCGGACCTGCCGGCCTACAACATGGCGGTGGTCCGACAGTTCACGCTGGCGACGGCTTTTTGGGGCATCGCCGCCTTCCTGGTCGGCGTCATCATCGCACTGCAGCTCGCCTTCCCGGTCCTCAATCTCGATCTGCCGTGGACGAGCTTCGGCCGGCTGCGGCCGCTCCACACCTCGGCGGCAATTTTCGCCTTCGGTGGCAATGCGCTGTTCGCGACCTCGCTCTATGTCGTCCAGCGGACCTGCCGGGCGCCGCTCTGGGGCGGCCCGTCGCTCGCCTCCTTCCTGTTCTGGGGCTACCAGATCTTCATCGTGCTGGCCGGCACCGGCTATGTCATGGGGATCACCCAGAGCAAGGAATATGCCGAGCCGGAATGGTACGTCGATATCTGGCTGACCATCGTCTGGGTGATCTACCTGCTGGTCTACGGCGGCACGATCGTGCGCCGGAAAGAGCCGCATATCTATGTCGCCAACTGGTTCTTCCTCGCCTTCATCATCACCGTGGCGATGCTGCATATCGTCAACAACCTGGCGGTGCCGGTGTCGTGGGTCGGCGCGAAGAGCTACATCCTGTGGTCCGGGGTCCAGGACGCGCTGACCCAGTGGTGGTACGGCCACAACGCCGTCGGCTTCTTCCTGACCGCCGGCTTCCTCGGCATCATGTATTATTTTGTGCCGAAGCGGGCGGAGCGGCCGGTCTATTCCTACCGGCTTTCGGTCATCCACTTCTGGTCGCTGATCTTCCTCTACATCTGGGCCGGCCCGCACCATCTGCACTACACCGCGCTGCCCGACTGGGCGCAGAGCCTCGGCATGATGTTCTCGGTCATGCTGTGGATGCCGAGTTGGGGCGGCATGATCAACGGGCTGATGACGCTCTCCGGCGCCTGGGACAAGCTGCGGACCGATCCGGTGCTGCGCTTCCTGGTCGCCTCGGTCGGCTTCTACGGCATGAGCACCTTCGAAGGGCCGGTCATGTCGATCAAGCCGGTCAACGCGCTCAGCCACTACACCGACTGGACGGTCGGCCACGTCCATTCCGGCGCCCTCGGCTGGGTCGCCTTTATCAGCTTCGGCGCGCTCTATTTCCTGGTGCCGAAACTGTGGGGCCGGCGCGAACTCTTCAGCCTGAAGCTGGTCAGCTACCACTTCTGGATCGCGACGCTGGGCATCGTGCTCTACATCACCTCGATGTGGATTTCCGGCATCATGCAGGGGCTGATGTGGCGCGCCTACAACGATCTCGGCTTCCTGCAATACCGCTTCGTCGAAACCGTGGAGGCGATGCACCCCTACTATGTGATCCGGGCGTTCGGCGGCATCCTGTTCCTGATCGGCGCGCTGCTGATGATCTACAACCTCTACCGCACGATCCGCGGCAACTACGCAGACGATCAGGTCGCTGCATACGAGGCGTCGCAGCCGGCAGGCGCCGGCGCGCCGGCGACCGCGTAAGGGGAGACGCAACATGGCGAAATTCTCCCACGCGATCCTGGAAAAGAACGTCGTCCTGCTGGCGATCGCGACGCTGATCACGGTCTCGATCGGCGGATTGGTGGAGATCGTCCCGCTCTACACGATCAAGTCGACCATCGAGCCGGTGCAGGGCGTGCGGCCCTATTCGCCGCTCGAGCTCGCCGGCCGGAACATCTACATCCGCGAGGGCTGCTACAACTGCCACAGCCAGATGGTCCGGCCGTTCCGCGACGAGGTCGAGCGCTACGGCCCCTACAGCCTCGCCGCGGAGAGCATGTACGACCATCCCTTCCAGTGGGGCTCGAAGCGGACCGGGCCGGACCTCGCCCGGGTCGGCGGCAAATACTCCAACGCCTGGCACGTCCAGCATCTGGTCGATCCGCGCAGCGTCGAGCCGGGCAGCGTCATGCCGCCCTACAGTTTCCTGCTGCGGCGCCGGCTGGGCCGCGAGGATATCGCCCGGCACCTGCAGGCCAACAGGGCGGTCGGCGTCCCCTATACCGAGGCGATGATCGCCGCGGCCTACGCCGACATGGTCGCCCAGGCCGACCCCGAAGGCGACCACGACCACGATGCGCTGCTGGAGCGCTATCCCAAGGCGGCGATCGCGGATTTCGACGGCAGGCCCGAAACGCTGACCGAAATGGACGCGCTGGTCGCCTATCTCCAGATTCTCGGCCGGATGGTGGATTTCAGCAAATACACCGTCAAGGACCTCCAGCAATAGGCGGCGGCGATGGAGGACTTCACGGCTTTTTTCCGCTCTGCCTGGGTCGTCTGGATGATGGCGCTGTTCGTCGGCATCGTCGTCTGGGTGCTGTGGCCGTCGAACCGGGAGCGGTTCCGCCGCGCCGCGCGCATCCCGCTGTCCGAAGACGAGCGGCCGGCCGACTCCGCCGATAGCGGCGCACGCACCGAACCCGCCGCCGCGGCGAAAGACGGGGCCTAGGCGATGCCGAGCAAGAGCGAGAAAGACCTCTACACCGGCCAGGCCACGACCGGCCACGAATGGGACGGCATCGAGGAGCTGAATACGCCGCTGCCGCGCTGGTGGCTGTGGGTGCTGTACGCCACGATCGCCTGGGCCATCGTCTATTTCATCCTCTATCCGGCGATCCCGGGCATTTCCGGCTATACGAAAGGCGTGCTCGGCTATTCGTCGCGCGTCGAGGTCGGGCAGAAGATCGCCGCGGCGAAAGCCGCCCAGGGCAAATTCCGCGACGGTATCCGCGACTCCTCGCTCTCCGAAATCCGCACCGACGACCGGTTGCTGCGCTTCGCCCTGGCCGGCGGCAAGGCGGCCTTCGCCGACAATTGCGCCCCCTGCCACGGCGTCGGCGGCACGGGCAATCCCGGCGGCTATCCGTCCCTTGCCGACGACGACTGGTTGTGGGGCGGCGGGCTGGCCGAAATCCACGCGACGATCCGGCACGGCGTCCGCACCGAGGACGACGACACCCGGATTTCGGAAATGCCGGCCTTCGGCGGCGAGGAGGATGCGACGCTCACGCCGGAGCAGATCGCCGATGTCGCAGAATTCGTCCTGTCCCTGAGCAAGCGCGCGACCGACGGCGCGGCGTCGGCGCGGGGCGCACCGCTTTACAAGGAGCATTGCGCCTCCTGCCACGGCGAAACCGGCCGGGGCGACCGGGAGCAGGGCGCGCCCCGGCTGGACGACGCCATCTGGCTCCGGGACGGCTCGAAGGCCGGGATCGTCGCGCAGATCGCCAGGCCGAACATGGGCGCGATGCCGGCCTGGCGCACCAGGCTGGACGCCGAAACGATCAAGATGCTCGCCGTCTACGTCCATGCCCTGGGCGGCGGCGAGTAGACGCGCCGCGCGGCCCGGACTGTCCGGCAACGGACACCGGCAGGAAAGACCGCTGAGGGAGGGCCATCGTGTCCCCGGACGGTAGCGCTACGGTCCACGATTACGGCGACGCCGCCGATATCCGCTCGGTCCGCGAGCAGAAGGCCGCCGCGCGGGGGGGCGCCCCCGCCCCCGCCCCGGCGCAGAACCCAATCACCCCGCGAGCCACCGGGGAATACCCCCCACTCACGGAAATACAAGAGAC